>JAZUNS010000118.1:0-8658 GCA_045604285.1 Eubacteriales bacterium | reverse complement strand
CAAAGGCGCGCGGGATAAGCTTATACTGCACAACCTGCGCCTGGTAGCGCATATCGTTAAAAAGTATTACGTTTCCTATAAGGACCAGGATGACCTTATATCCATAGGTACCGTAGGGCTTATCAAGGCGATAGACTCCTTCAAGCCCGAGGCAGGCACACGCTTTGCCACCTATGCGGGCAAATGCCTGCAAAACGAGATACTAATGTACTTCCGCAGCCAAAAAAAGCAGGCGCTGGAAACCTCTATTAACGAAAGCGTGGACGTGGATAAGGACGGCAACCCTCTTACCTATATCGACATTATCTCCACCGACGAGGACATCGTGGAGGAAATAGACAGAGATATTAAGCTGTCCCTTGTTCGCAAAGGTGTGGAAAGGGTGCTTACGGAAAAGGAGCGCAGCATTATTATTCTGCGCTACGGCTTGGGCACGGGCGGAAAAAGCTATGCCCAGCGGCAGGTGGCGGAAAAGCTTGGTATAAGCCGCAGCTACGTCTCTCGCTTGGAAAAAGGTGCCCTGGAAAAAATAAACCGCTACGTAAAAAGCGGCGGCAGAGAAGCATAGTGCCTTCTTTGTGCCAATTATTACAAAATTTGCTATTGTATTGTTAAAAAATATGTGGTATCATAAGAGTGAAATATTTTAATTACATAGGGATGATTTGGAATGAAGCGTTTGTTTTCGTTGCTGTTGGCTCTTTGTCTGCTACCCACGGTTTCCGTCGGGGCGGCAGAGGATTTTCGCATTGGCGTTTCGGCACCCACCCAGGTTTATTGGGATGAAGAAATTGCCCTTACCTTTTCTTTCGGCTCTATTCCTGCAGAGGGGCTTTGCGGTGTGGATTTTGAAATAGGCTTTAATGCGGATATGGTGGAGGTCAGCTCCGTTACCCTCTCCGATTTTCCCGCCGAGGGGAATTGGTGCAGCGGCGGAAGAGTTTCCGGCAGCCTGTATTTGCTTCACGTTTTTGATAATTATGACGAAACCGCAGGTCTGCCCGTTTCCATAAAAAACGGCAGCAGCGCTACCGTTACCGTAAGGTTTAAATGCAAGGCAGGCGTAAGCGGCAACGCAGTATTTTCCGTTGCCAATTTCGGTGCGGTAATGGGTACCGTGTTCACCGCCGACGGCCCCGTAACCGTTTACGGCCTTGGCGCAAGCAACAAAACCGTTAAGGTGCTTCCCAGGCTTTGTGCCGAAGCAGAGGGCAACGGCTGGTTTATTAAGGATGGCGTCGCCTACCTGCGCCCCGGTATAACCGTGGGTCAGCTCTCGGCAGAGCTTACCGTACTTGACAGCCAAGGCAAGACAAAAAAAGAAAGCAGCTACGCTCTTAAGGATGATACGCTGGTACTGCCCAACGGCACTGCGGGCTACGGCTACGTGGCAATGGACGCTAACGGTGACGGGCTGTTTTCCACGGCGGATTATTTGCTTGTAAGGAACCATATTTGCGGCGGTATAACCCTTAAAGGCAAGGCGCTTGTGGCTTGCGATATGGATAAGGACGGTTACGTTACCACGGTTGACCTGGTTTTGATGGAGGTTGCCTTGGTATACGGCAGATTCCCTTACTGATAAGTAAAAGAAAGGAAGGGCAAAGGTTATGAAAAAACTGTGCTTGGCATTGGCTTTAATGGTCGGCATAGGTTTTATTGCGGCAGCTTTTTTGCCGTCGCCTACCATAGGGGCAGAGGGCATTGTTCTTACCGAAAGCGGCACTTACCTATACGGCTTGCCCGAAAGAACCACCCTTAAGGATTTTAAAAATATATACGGGCGCAGCGGCTTTTCCGTTTTGGATGCCTCCGGCAAGCCCATTGCAGAAAGCGCCGTTATCGGTACGGGCTATAAGGTGCGCTACGAGGGCGGCGACGTTGGCTCTACCATAGAGCTTGAGGTTATCATCGCAGGCGACGTTGACGGTAACGGTAAGGTTACCACCACCGATTACATATCCATAAAAAATCATCTGGTAAAAGGTAATATTAAGGATGCCAAGGCGGTTGCCGCCGACGTTGACGGCTACGGCGTAAGCTCTTCGGATTATCTTAAGGTAAAACTGCACTTCGAGGGCAGATACGACCTTTACAGCGGCATAGTGGTGCCGGAGGAAAGCAAAGACGATTCCTCCTCCGAAGGCGAGTATAACGAAAGCAACTGGACCTCCGGCTGGTCGTAAAATGATAGGAAGAATCACATTAGGTGATTCTTCCTTTTTGTATATATTAAGCCTCAAACAAGCTGCACAGCAGCACCGCCGCATCCTTTTTTGTAAGCGCTTGATTGCCGCTGCCAAACCACGCCGTACCTATGCTTACTTCCTTTTCTCCTGCTGCACGCTCTACCATCCCAAGGGCGTCGGCAAAGGTTATGCTTTCGTTGGGGCGGAAGTCATCCCCCTCAACCTCAACTATTCCGTTTACTACCGCCGCCTCCAAATACAGTCTTTTGCCCTTGCTTTGTGCCGCCGTGTCGCAAAAAATATCGGTGGGGTAAAGCTTGTCCTCTACTTTAAGCCCGGTGGCGCTTATCAGCATTACGGCAAAGTCAATACGGCTTACTTCCTCGGTGGGCGAAAAATAATAGCTGTCGCCCACAAGCTTGTAGGTCATAACCTCTTCCTCCGACATCCTCACCGCCGCAAGATGCTCTGCCTTCCCCTCCATGTCGGCAAAGTGTATGCCGTTTGCGTTTTCTTCAACGGTCACGGTCGCCTTGGCGGTGTTGCTTCTTTCGCCCCAGGCGTCTACGGTGTGGTAGGTAAAGCTGTCCACTCCGCAAAAGCTTTCCTCGGGGGTGTAGGTCACTCTGTCCTCGCTAAAGCTTATACTGCCACGGGCAGGGTACTCCTCCACCACGTATTCAAAGCTGTCGCCATCGGGGTCGTAGGCTCCTAAAGGTGCGGTAACGCTAATGTTTTTGTAGGTCTTTAAAGTTGCAGAAACCGCAATGGGCGAAAACCTGGGGGCTTCCGAAAACCTTATTACACATTCTATCTCGTTGCTCTCCCAGCCTGCCGCCGCAACGGTAAAGCCAAAGCTGCAGCTTCCTTCAAAGTCGCCGCAGGGCACAAAGCTTAAAAGCTCTATCCCCGCTGTAGAAAGCTTTTGATCCGGCACGGCGTCAAGCCCCGCCACCTTCAGCACCCCGCTGCTTAAAGGCGGCAGCGTGCTTAGAGTAAGATATTCAAACTCCGCTCCAACCAGCTTTTTGATCTCCGCCCCGGTAAAGCGTACCCTTTCGCCCCCTACGCTGCATTTAATAAGCCGTGTTTCGGCGGTAAGCACTGTTATCCCCGGGGATAACAGCCCACCACGGGCAGTTGCAGATACCCCTGCGGCTATGCACAGACACAGGGCAACGGCAATTATTCGTATAAGTTTTTTCATATCGGTTGCCTCCCTTAAAATTCATCAAGGTTATTGTGCCTTGCAAGGTAGGCTTTTATACCAAATATTACAAATATACTTGAAAACCGGGTAGGGAAATGATATAATACTTCCAAAGGAGGGTAAGCTATGGACGTTTTAATTACACGCTCTTCTCTGGAGGGGATGTTGCCTGCATCTCAGTCAAAATGGGCACTGCACAGAATGATTTTTT
The DNA here is from genome assembly GCA_045604285.1 of Eubacteriales bacterium. Taxonomy (GTDB): domain Bacteria; phylum Bacillota; class Clostridia; order Oscillospirales; family CAG-382; genus SIG636. The sequence goes on along the minus strand of JAZUNS010000118.1, from coordinate 5,048 downwards.
GTTGCGCTTTGTCAGAGGAGCCCACCGTCATTACCATACACGATTTGTCTGACGATATATACGGCGCTTTGGATACGGTTAAGCGATTTGGCGGCGCGGTTTTGCCCGTTAGCGAAAGGGAGTATAAAATAACCCCCATCTGGCAAAACAAGGCAGAGCATCCCGTAATATATGCCCGTGAAAGCGGCACCTTCCTGCGCTTTATCATACCGGTGGCGGCGGCACTTTTTGATGGCTTTGAAATACGCTGTGCCGCAACCGTACCGCCCTACAGCCCTATTATGAAGCAAATGGAAGAGCATGGCTGTGTTTGCACCTACGGTGACGGAGTTATGCGCTTTAAGGGCAGGCTTAAGGGCGGCGCCTTTACCTTGGCAGGCAATACCGGCGGCAGGTTTTTGTCCGGGCTTTTGTTTGCCCTTCCCTTGCTGGAGGAGGATAGCACCGTAAGCTTTACCTCCACCCTTCAAACCGGCGGCTACGTTGATATGACCTTAGTGACTGCCGCAAAATACGGCATACGCATATACAGGCAAGGTATGGGCTACTTGGTTAAGGGCGGTCAGCGCTATACCAAGCCCTTTGACAGAGAAAAGCTTACCGTTGAGGGTGACTGGTCAGGTGCGGCGTTTTGGCTTGCCGCAGGCGCCCTGGATGGTGACGTTTGCTGTGGCGGCCTTAGCGTTAAGTCCAGCCAGCCCGATAAAGAAATGGTAAAGCTGCTTGGGGCAATGGGTGCGGATATCCGTGCCGATGAGCGCATGGACAGTGTTTTTGCCTGCAGAAGAAAGCTTCACGGTATCGACGTGGATTGTTCTGCCGTGCCGGACCTGGTGCCTGCCTTGGCGGTTGCAATGGCGCTGGCAGAGGGCAATAGCATGATACGCAATATAAGTTGGCTTAGATATAAGGAAAGTGACCGCATCCACGCTTTGTATACCAACCTCAGCCTTATGGGCGCCAAGGTTACCGAGTATGAGGACGCCTTGGGCTTTACCGGCGTAAAGCAGCTTAAGGGTGCGGTGGTGGATAGCTTTGGCGACCATCGTATAGCCATGGCAATGACCGTGGCAGGCAGCTTGGCAAGGGGGCAAACTATCCTTAAAAATGCCGAGGCGGTTAAAAAATCCTACCCCCGTTTTTATTACGATTTTAAGCAATTAGGCGGAAACATAGAAGACATAAAAGAAAGGTAAGGTGCGGTGTATGCGTCCAAACAGACTTTTTGTAGTAGTTCCTTGTTACAACGAGGAGGAGGTTCTGCCCGAAACCTCTAAACGCTTGGCAGAAAAGATGGCAAGCCTTATAGCCTCCGGCAAGATAGCCGAAAACAGCCGCGTAGCCTTTGTTAACGACGGTAGCAAGGACAAGACTTGGGAAATTATTCAGCGCTTAAATAAAGAAAATCCCGTGTTTACCGGGGTTAACCTCAGCCGTAACAGAGGGCATCAAAACGCCTTGCTTGGCGGTCTTATGACGGTTATGGACGATGCAGACATGGCAATATCCATGGACGCCGACCTTCAGGACGATATAAACGCCATCGACGAAATGGTGGAAAAATACCACGCAGGCTGTGATATTGTTTACGGCGTGCGCAGTAAGCGTAAGACGGATACCTTCTTTAAGCGCTTTACGGCGGAAAGCTTTTACCGTTTAATGGATAAAATGGGTGCAAAAACCGTGTTTAATCATGCAGATTACCGCCTTATGAGCAAGCGTGCTCTTCAGGGGCTTGCTCAGTTTAAAGAGGTTAACCTGTTCCTTCGCGGTATAGTTCCCATGGTGGGCTACCCCTCCGACGTGGTTTATTACGAGCGTGCAGAGCGCTTTGCAGGCGAAAGCAAATATCCCCTTAAAAAGATGCTTGCCTTCTCTATCGAGGGTATAACCTCCCTAAGCACCACCCCCATTAAGCTTATAACCAAGCTGGGTATACTTATGGTGTTTATCAGCATAGGCATACTTATCTACTCTATAGTTCAGCTTTGTCTGGGTCATACCGTTCCGGGGTGGACAAGCGTTATGGTTTCCATCTGGGCAATCGGCGGCTTGCTTATGACCTCTATGGGCGTTGTAGGCACTTACGTTGGCAAGATTTATCTTGAGGCTAAGGGCAGACCTCGCTATATTATCGAAAATTATTTGGAAAAAAAGGATGAAGACAAGTAGTTCATGTGGCATCCGATAAAGCATTTTATTACGATCACTAAGCATAGACACAAGGTTATCGCCCACTGTGCCAGGGTGGGGCTGTTTTGGCAGGGGCTTAGGCACGATCTGTCAAAATATTCGCCTATAGAGTTCTTTGCAGGGGCAAAGCACTACGTGGGTACCCGCAGCCCCAACGAGATAGAAAGAGAAAAATTCGGATATTCAAAGGCGTGGCTTCATCATAAAGGGCGCAACCGCCATCATTACGAGTATTGGCAGGACGCCATCCCCGCAAAAGGCATTCCCTTGGGCCCGGTTGAAATGCCCGTAAGATACGTGGCAGAGATGTTTTGCGACCGTGTAGCTGCCAGCAAAATATATAAGGGTAAGGCGTACAATAACGCCTGCCCCTGGGATTATTATGCGTTCCGCAAGGACGTTTTACCCATCCACCCCAACACCAGAAAGCTTTTGGAAGAATGGCTTATTCTGCTGAGGGACGTGGGGGAGGACGCCGCCTTTGCCCGTGTTAAGGAAGCCGTAAAAGCCGCAAAGAGTAAGAGGTAAACTCTATGTATTTTGATGACATAAAGCTTGGCACCGAGATAGTGACCGAGGGTGCCCTTATAGAAAAGCAAAAAATGCTGGACTTTGCCGTGGAGTACGACAACGTCCCCCTGCACACCGACGAGGCGTATGCTAAATCCACCCATTTCGGCAAGCTTATTGCACCGGGTGTAATGTCCTTTATGGCGGTTTGGGCAAAGTATTTGGAGGTTGATTTGTTTGGTGAGGAGCTTATCGCCGGCAAATCCACTAAGATAGAGTGGCACAAGCCCGTCTTTGCCGATGACGTGCTGACGGGCAGGGTAGTGGTTTCCCGCCTTACCGAGCGCAGCCCCCGCAACGGCATAGTAGAGCTTACCTTTAGCGTAACCAACCAAAAGGAAGAGCTTGTCCTTACCAACGTAACAGAAGCTATCGTAAAAAGAAAGCAATAATAAAGCCTGCATTATAATTTGCAGGCTTTATTTTTTAAAAAACGGTTGACATGGTTTTTGAAATGTGATAATATGGTTTTGGAAACTAAGAGGAGGAGATGAACATGAACAATCTTGAAGCGGTTTATTCCGCACCTAAATTTGATTTAATAAAGGATTATATAAACGATGCCGTTGAAAAATACGGCGACAACGACGCCTTTGTTTTAAAGGAAAAGGCAGGCGGCGAGGTTTTTTATCGTCACATAAGCTACAACCTTTTTGCAAAGCAGTTCCGTGATTTAGGCAGCGGGCTTTTAAAGCTGGGGCTTGGCGGCAAGCGTATTGCCGTTATCGGCGCCAACTGCTACGAATGGCTGTTAACCTACGTTGCCGTTGTTTGCGGCGTGGGCGTAATCATCCCCTTGGATAAAGAGCTTACCGAAACCGAGCTTTTAATGTCCTTAAAGCGCAGCAAGGCAGACGCCGTTGTTTTCGATTCCCTTCATGGCGAGCTTATGGAAAGACTTTCCAAGGAAAACGACCTTGGTATACAGCATTTTATATCCACCAAAAAGCTTTACGAAAGCATCCCCTGCGTTAACGAAATATGCGAGCTTGGCACACTTTTCCTGCAAAACGATACCTCCTTTGACAGCTACAGTCCCGACCCCGACGCCATGGCTACCATAATCTTCACCTCCGGCACAACCTCCGCCTCAAAAGCGGTGGTGCTTTCCAACCGTAATATTGCGGGCAACCTGTTTGACCTGCTTTCTACCGAAAAAATATATCCCACCGACAGAAACCTGCTGTTTTTGCCGCTTCACCACACCTTCGGCTCCACCGGCGCTTTGTTCTTCCTTTCCAGCGGTGCAACCAATATGTTCTGCGACGGCTTGAGATATATTGCGAAAAATCTTAAAGAGTATAAAATAACCACCTTCGTATGCGTTCCCTTGTTGCTTGAGTCTATGTATAGGGTTATACTTGCCAACATAGAAAAAAAGGGTATGACCGCAAAGTTCAATATGGCTAAAAAGCTTAGCGGCGGCTTGCAGAAGCTGCATATAGACGTAAGGCGCAAGATGTTCAAATCCGTATTGGATGAGCTGGGCGGCGAGCTTAGGTTTATAATAAGCGGCGCCTCTGCAATTAAAAAAAGCGTTGCCAAGGGCTTTAACGACTTGGGTATACTTACGGTGCAGGGCTACGGCCTGACCGAAACCTCACCCGTTTTGGCGGCAGAAAATGTGTATAATATGCGTTACGGCTCCGTGGGCAAGGTGTTCCCCTCTGTTGACGTGGTAATCGACCAACCCAACGAGGACGGCATAGGCGAGATTATCGCCAAGGGTCCCAACGTAATGCTTGGATATTATGAAATGCCCGAGGAAACCGAAGCAGTGCTTAAGGATGGCTATTTCCACACGGGTGACCTTGGCAGAATAGATAAGGACGGTTTTCTTTACATTACCGGCAGAAAGAAGAACGTAATCGTTCTTAAAAGCGGCAAAAACGTTTATCCCGAAGAGCTTGAGGCACTTGTAAGCAGATTGCCTTATGCGTCCGAGGTGCTCGTTTACGGCAAAAAGAAGGGCGACAACTTCCTTATCGCTCTTAAGCTGGTATACAACCCCGCCGCCTTTGAGGGCATGGAGCTTGCGGATATAGAAGCTAAGGTTAAGACGGATATAACCGTTATTAACGAAGAGCTTCCCCCCTACAAGCATATTAAGCATATAGATATTCAGACCACCCCCATGGTAAAGACCTCCACGGCAAAGATCAAGCGCCACGAGGAAATAAAGAGCTAATTTAAACATATAACAAAAAAGGATGTAAAAAACCAAAATTTTTTACCGCCCCTTGTAATTTACTGTTCTTCTGTGCTTTCCTGAGGAGCCATATATT
>JAZUNS010000117.1:0-5810 GCA_045604285.1 Eubacteriales bacterium | reverse complement strand
AACGGGGCTTTTTTGTTTCAGATATTAACTTTTATACGGCTGACACCATTGCTCACTTCTCTTGTGAGTATGGTGTCGGGTATCTTGCTCAGCCACTTTTTACTAAAGTTTGTATTGCCGTAATAACAATCAAAGTTTGCAACGGGAAGAACTACCCTATCGGTATTATCCTTATTGTTAGCTTCGCAAAATGCCACCACATCGCAAACCACTTCAAGAGGAACGCCGTTCAAATCAAGGCGTTTAAGAGGATCATATTTTTCGGGAGATAAAATATATTCTTCCGTTTTCAGTGCGCTGAGTTCCAAAGCATCGGCAAGTATATCGTCAAAGCTCAACGCCCAATCTTTCGGGTATTAAGGAACGGGAGTCCACCATAATGACATAGCTCAGGTGGGAAAAGTATTTTTCTCTCATTTCGCCTGCCGCCATCGGCTTTACAAGGACTTCCTCGTTCCGTGCAATATGGGGACTGCGAAGAACGGTGTAATAATCGCTTTGTTCATAGTTCGACATCGGGGCATACATAAAATGACTTTTAATAAATTCCTGTTCAAGACGGCACCAGACAGTGAAAATCCGAACCTTTATCCAGTTGGAGAAGGGTTCGGATTTTTCGTTATGCTTTGATGGCTCTTTTTGGGTAGTTGGGGGGAAAGTTAAAAACAGATTGCATATACAATTACAGATAGTTTTTGACTTTGTTTGCTCTTGCTTGTCCAAACTGATTGCCAATTTGCTTGTTACTGAATGCCTTTCGGATCAGTTTGTAAACAAAATTGAGGGACAGGCATTTAATTCTTTTGTGTTCTCGTGCGGTTGTTCAAGCCTTTTGGCAACGAACAACCTCTTTTTATTTGCTTTGGCGCTGTCTTAATGTGAAAGCCCCTTTTTCATTATATTATTGTTGAAATTATGTACAAATTGTGGTATTATGTATCTGTTGGATTGTATCTATTTTTAGTAGGGGTATTTTATGATAAACATTCGTAAGCTTGAAACAGAATTATGGGAAGCAGCGGATTATTGGTTCGTGCTTTCGTATAATCAAAGTTTTGTTATAAACCATCAAAAGGTTGGTGTTGTGGCTTACGATGCCAACCTTGTTTTTTTGCATCATCAAAAGAGCTGCAAAAACAATTAAACCTCTTGACATTGACCTTGCGTCAAGTGATATAATATGCTTGTCAAGGAGGTAGGCATTATGAAGGATAAAACTTTATTAGACATATCAGAAGTATGCGAAATGTTGAATATTACCTCGCGAACACTTCGTTTTTATGAAGATAAGGGGCTTATAACAAGTACGAAAGTTATTTCAAACCGTCGCAAATACAGCGTAGAACAGGTTGAACTTATAAAAAAGATACTCGTTTTACGTACGCTGGGGTTGAGTGTTTCTAAAATCAAGGAAATCCAAGCAGGTGATAGTGATTTACGGCAATCAATAATTGAGCATAAATCTAAGATTTTAGCGACGATAGTTACCAAATCAAAAGAAATTAATTTGCTTGATGAAGCGTTGAATACTTTGGAGCATAACGGGAATATATTTTACTCTGCCGCTAATAACGAGGACTTGTCTGTTCAAAATGAAACCGTTAGCTTTATTACCGATAATTTCATTTCGGGCAATTATAGAGTTGTTTTTGAGAAGTTTTCGGAAACACTACAATCATATACACCGTTACCTGCGTTTGAGCGTATAGTTAAAGATACATTATCTCCTTTGGGCAAATTCTTGTCCGTGGAATCTGTAGAGAAGGACGCAAGTCAAAGCAATGTTTTTTACAGTTACTTGAAATATGAAAAATTAGGATTGCGTATCAAATTTGTAATGTATGAGAATGTAGTTCACGGCTTTTGGCTTGCTTATTATGAGATTTAGGAAAATTTGTCAGTGATTTAACCGCCGAGGAGAATTTAATTCCTCGGCGGTTTGCTATCCAAATGAGCGTTTATTTCACTTTTGCCGTTATTGTTATTTCTGATTGAAGGTGCTATAATTAAAGCAGAAAGTAAGGACGGAGGAACGCCATGAAGAGTATGGGAGAAATTATTGCAAAGCTTCGCAAGGATGCAGGCTTAACACAAGAACAGCTTGCGAATATGATTGGAGTGTCATCGCAGACTGTTTCTAAATGGGAAACGGGAACAACAATGCCTGATATTATGCTGTTGCCTATTATTGCAGATGTGTTTGATGTGGATATTGATTCTCTATATGGCATAAAAAGAAATGCGAGAAGCAAGAATGTTTATAAACACAACGCACACGAAGTGCTTTACAATTCGTTTTTTGAAACTTTGGAATATTTGTGGCACAATGCAGAAACAGACGCAGAAATTGCAGAGAATGTAAAAGAGAGCAGTGAATATCTCAAAAAACACCCCGACACCCAGACCTTGGTGCTTAGCAATATAGACGGCAACGGCGTTTTTGCTGACTGTAATATAGCCTTGGCTTTCAACAAAAACAAAGATGAAATTCAAAGCCTGTATGACGATGACATTGCGTGGACGGTACTGAAAAGATTTGCAGACGGAGAAACGAGAGCAGTTTTTAAGTATCTTTTGTCTGATTGCTACAAGTCCTTTACCGCTCCTTGCATATCCGCAAAAGCAGGGATTGAACTGCCCCTTGTGGAATGCGCTTTGGACAACCTTCTGCACTTGAAGCTGATAAGCAGAACGGACGTGGCTACCGAGGAAGGCGTGATTTATGTTTACCGTGGCGGTCAAACTCATAAATTGGTTTTGGTCTATTCTCTTCTTGCAATCGCCTACCGTTTAGGTAACTACAAGGAGAGTTACCGTGGCTTTATTTCGTAGCGGATTGTAGGTAATTTTATGGGCTATGTAATATTGTTACTTGTTATCTTGTTCTTGTGCGTATATCCGTATTTTAGTTGCTTTATACAGCGAATCGCCTTGATTATCGCCATAAGAAGAGTGTGTAATAAATACGGCTTTGCGCTTGTTCCAACGCACAAGTGCTGGCTTTTCGGCAATATCAAAAGTGGAAAATGTGATTTTTATGTTGTAACATCTAATAAGGTTTATCGGGTGAAGTTAGCGAGTGGTATGTCCTCTATGCACTTTTATTGTTTTAAGGACAAAAACATTTATCTTTTCAAGTCGTTGAAATGGACTTTGATCTCCCATTGGACATCCAAAACCTATAAACTAAAAAGTAAGCTCCCATTTGACTTCGATCGCGGAACGAGAGATGAGTGGACGGGATATGAAAAAGCCGACATATTGTTGTTTTATCCTACACCGGGCGGTGCATTCGTTTCTGAAAACGGAACCGATAAAGAAATATGGAACGGTGATTTTACAGGAGAAGCCTTGTTTTATACCAAGAAAGGCTTTATAGAGGTGTTGACAAAACGCTGACTTTAGTATAATAAAGCAATTCGCCAAGGAGTTTAATTCTCTTCGGCGGTTTAAGAAGCGGCAACACAGGGTAATGAACTGAGCTACTGCAATAATTTAGCCTTTAGGGAGTAAGGTTTTGGTGTCTTGCTCCCTTTTTTGTTGTTCGGGCTCGGTGGAATCTTTGGTGGAGTAGAATTCGAGGATATCGGGGAGGAAAAGGCGGGCGAGGGATTTGATGACGTGGTCGGGGATTTTTTTCTTCGGGCACATTGCTTTTCAGGTAACCGCTTATCCTCTCGAAGATCCTTTTGGCTATCTGAAATATTACCGAGCTGTCATAAGACTTATACCATAAGTATGTGCCCTCGTACTTATGTACATAAGTACAGGGCGCAGGGGAGACCCCTACAACCCCCAACGAGAGACGAGGGGAACGAAGGGAACGACGGGAGACGAGGGAAACGAGGAAAACGGGGAAAAGCGGTAAGCGAGGCTTGTGCTCCCTTACCGAACATATATGTGTTCGGTGACTAAGCCACAAAGCACATATATATTACATAACTTTAGCGTTTTTACTCACCAAACAAAAATATGTTACACGCCTTCGCCAGATGTTGCCACGAAGCACATATATATTACATGACTCTGTTCGCCCAACAAAAATATGCTCGGAAAGAAAATGTAAACATTTTGTGAAGCAAAGCGACACGGTGGCGATCCCGAAGACTGAAAATGCAGAAAAAGCCCTTGAGCAAGGGTGCATGCCTTTACTCGAGGGCTTTTTTGAAAAGCACTCTAAGACAGCTCGGCTTGACTGCAGACTCGGTTTGCGGTATAATATAGGGGAAAAGAGAGCTTTTGAAGGACGAAAACATTATTTTCGCACTAATATTGTAATACATATACAGACGCACAAAAAATATTGCGTTAATAGATGAAGATGAAAGGTGTTTAGATGATGGAAGAAAGAAGAAACGCAGTAATTTATGCAAGGTTTTCCTCCGACAATCAGCGCGAGGAGTCTATTGAGGGTCAGCTTCGTGAGTGCAAGGCTTTTGCCGAGAAGAACGGCTACCTTGTTATAGGCACTTATATAGACCGTGCCTACTCTGCCCGTACCGCAGACCGCCCTGATTTTCAAAAGATGATTAAGGACAGCGCAAACAAGGCTTTTGATTACGTTATAGTCTGGAAGCTTGATAGGTTCTCAAGGAACAAATACGACTCTGCCATATACAAGCGCAACTTGAAGATGAACGGCGTTAAGGTTATATCTGCCACCGAGAACATTTTGGACACCCCCGAAGGTGTATTGCTTGAATCGGTGCTTGAGGGCTTGGCGCAATACTACTCTGCCGACCTTGCGGTAAAGACGATTCGTGGCCTTACAGAGAATGCCCTTAAGTGCAAGTTTAACGGTGGTCTTGTTACCTATGGATATACCATCGACAAAGACGGTCATTTTCAAATTGACCCTACCACAGCTCCCTTTGTTGTAACCGCCTTTAATATGTACGCCGACGGATATACAATGCAGGAGATAGCTGACCGCATAAACGCAATGGGCGCACGCACAAAAAGCGGCAAGCTGTTTGCCGTAAACGTTATATCCAATATGCTGCATAACCGCAGATACACGGGCGAGTACAGGTTTAGAGATATAGTGCACCCTGACGGAATACCTGCAATAATTCCCTTAGAGCTTTTTGAGAGTGTCCGGGGGAAGCTAATAGTCAACAAAAAATCCCCTGCCAAGCACAAGGCAGAGGACGAGTACATACTGTCGGGCAAGCTGTTTTGCGGTAAGTGTGAAAAGCCTATGCTTGGCGAAAGCGGCACAAGCCACACCAAGACAACCCACAGATACTACAAGTGCTACGGAGCGAAGAAGCATAACTGTGATAAGAAGACTGTGAAAAAGAGCTATATCGAAGACCTTGTTATAGAGCAAGTTAAGCTTGCGATATTTGATGACGAGGTGACCGAGCGTGTGGCAAGTGAAGTGCTTTCTTCGCTTGCTGAGGAAAATACGGTTTTGCCCGGTTTGAAAAAGCAGTTGAGTGCTACGCTAAGGAGCATAGACAACATCCTGAACGCTATGGAGCAGGGGATTATAACGGACTCCACCAAGGAACGACTTGAGAAGCTTGAAACGGCAAAGAAGGCTCTTTCGATAGAGATTGCAAAAGAAGAAGCGGTAAAGCCGAGGCTTGACAAAGAACAGATTATCGCTTGGCTGCATCAGTTCAGAAGGCTTAACTTTGATAAGCACTCCCACCGCAGGAAGTTGGTTGATGCCTTTGTCAATGCCCTGTTCCTTTACGACGACAAACTTGTAATAATAATCAACTATAAAGACAGTGCAAAAACCGTAAAGTTAGAGGACGTAAGCTCCTCCCCCTTGGGTTCGCAAACATCCATCCTTGCTC
>JAZUNS010000116.1:0-3943 GCA_045604285.1 Eubacteriales bacterium | reverse complement strand
ATGACAGGGTTTGTCATCAGCTTGAGGCTGTTTTGCAATACGCAAAACAGCCTTTTAAGTTTAAATGACAGTAGGTAAACGACGGGATGGATTATTCTTCGTTGCCGTTTTCCTGTGGGGGTTGTTGGGGCTCGGTCAGCTTCTTTTGTATGAATCTGAGCAAGGTTTTAATATTGCCCTCGTCACGCTTACCTGCGGGGTAGCCCAAATCGTCATAGTACTCTTCGCTGAAGAATTTGTAGCTTGCCTTTTCTTTCTTATAGCCAACGAAGAAGAACAGATATCCGCCGAATACCAGGAAGCCTGCAACCGTTGCTACAGCACCTATTTTTCTGCCGGGAGTGCTGTAATCAAATTCAATTACAACGTTTTCACCTGCGGGTGCTTTTACAGCCATAAGGCCGCCGTAAACCTGCTCGATATCAACCTTCTCGCCGTTTACCTTGGCGCTCCAGCCGCCAAAGTTTATTCCTGCAAGCTCCTTAACGTCATAGGGGACGGAGAAGAAAACGTAGTTATCCTCTGCCATATCTATTACGCCCTTAAAGCCGTCAGAGCTCCATTCAAAGTCTTCGCAGATGCTGCCGTTAAGTCTTGCATCTACAGAAGCGTCAAAAATTTGCTTAAGCTTTTCATCGTTTGCCGAGGTGTCGATTGCAGTGTATTTAACCTCGGTAAGATACTTGGCGTATTCGTCCGCCTTATCGTCGGGAACCACCAAATAGGAACACAAATAGGCGTGGCGATTATCCTTGGTTATTTTTGTAAATTCGCTTTGCCTCATAAACTCGGTATAGGTAAAGCCCATGGGCAAGAAGTTTTCGTTTTCAAAAACGTAAAATTCGTAATAAGTTTGGCTGCCGTCATCGTTCTTAGAGTAGATCTTTTTGCTGGATACCTTATCCTTAGTAGTAACCTCGCCCTGCAGGGAAACCGCATTTTCCGTAAAGCCGTACATCTTATTCTTTTCGTATCCGGCGGTAAGTCTGTTACCTGCGTTTTCAACAAAAACGTATTTTACGGAGAGGAAAGCTCTAAGACCGTAATACTTGTTAGCCGGGCGTGATGCAACGTCTCTTGTAACGGAACCGACTACGTCATTGTAGAAGTTGAGGATAGAGGAGGGAACCGTAGAGTTAAAGCACTGTATGCAAGGCAGGTTTGTGTAAAGGCCCAGGTTATCAAGAGAGTTTTTATTAGAACCTCTGTTGTAACCGTCTATGCGGTAAAACTCATCGGTTATGCTGTCTAAGGGAGCGTTGGCAACGTCTTTTGCGTCCGGCTCGGAATTGGAGCCCTTCATGGTTATATCAGCGTTGATATAATAGTCAATAACGTTGTTAATGCTGTCATCGGAAATATGCTGTCTGCCTACGAACAAATGCATAATGCCGTATACCGCAATTGTAAACGCAAGCATCGCCAAAACCATTTTGCCAAAGATCTTGCGGCCTCTTACAAACTTAATAAGCAGGTATACCGCAATAATGCCGCCAAAGGTTATCACCGCAGACAACAAAATTCTAAGGGGATAAGAGGAACGGGTGGTGGACCATATTAATCTGTTGCCGTCAACCGTATCCTTCCAGCTTACAAAAGAGGGAATCAAAATAAGGAAACAGCAGACAGCCGTTGTAATAATGCCGCCGGTCCAGCGTATTTCGTTTCTGTCAAGACAGATGATGGTTGCAACAACAAGCATAAGCGCAAGCATGTACATCCATCTTGCATAGTAGTTTGTGTTACCTACAACGAACAAAGAGTTCATAACGGGAATCATGGAACAAGCTATAAGGAATATTATCAGACGGGAAAGCCAGCTTTTGCGTCTGTTCCAAATATAGGTTATTGCACCCGTCATGCCAAACATAGGAATCCAAACGGCGTTGGAGGACCAACGTGTCGTATGGGTTAGGGCAGTATCCTTTATGTCGGTACCGCCGAAAAACTCGGGCCTTGAGGGGATATCCGGTGTAAAGAACAAGCTTTGAAGTATGTGGCCGTAACGCTTGGTATAAATAACGCTCTTGGATTGCCATATAAGCGCACCTCTAAGGGTGGAAAACGCCTTATCCAAACGGTAGTTACCGGTAATGGAAAGCACCGCCGTAAGAAAGAGGAACAGGGACATAACAACGCCCAGCACCGCTTCAAATACAAGCCACAAAAACTTTTTAACCGTAGCGTCAAAGGAAATTGAGGAGGCACGGAAAAGGAAATAGATAACGCAAAAAACTGCCTGCCCCGCAAAGAAAAAGTAGTTAACGCCTGCCGATATAAATACGGCAAAGGCAAAAAGACCGCGTCTGTTGTTTTGTATAAGCTCTTCAATACCCAAAAGCATAAGAGGGAAGAAGGCTACGGAATCGTGAAAATGGTTGAAAAATATGTTGTATATCTGTGCGCCGCAAAATGCGTACATCAACGCACCTGCAACGGCAAACATGGGGTTCTTAACAAAACGCTTAAGGTAGGCGTATGCGCAAATTGCGGCAACGCTGAATTTTAAGCACAGTATGGGGGCGATAAGATAGGGCGTCCAAGAGGAAGGAAACAGACACATAATCCAGAAAAACGGGCTGGTAGACATATAAAAAGAGTAGTCACCAACAAGATTAGCGCCCAGATCGGTAGACCAGTCCCAATTGAAATTGCCGCTTCGTATCATTTCAACCACGTGCATGTGGAAGGGGATCTGCTGTGCATTAAAGTCGCCGTAATATATAAAGTATCCGTTGTTCTTTATAACGTAAGGCAAAAAGATAAGTACGGACAAAAACAGCGCCAGGCACAGCGTAAGCTGGTAATAGTAATATTTTGAATAGCCGTTTTTATCACGAAAGCGTAAATCTTCGTTTTTCATGGGTTGTGATCAACCTGCCTTTCTTTGCAAAGCGGTCACGCTCTGAATTCGTCTATATATTCCATGCAGAAGTCGTCGTTGCCGTTAAGCACCTCTGCAGCTAAGTATGCTTTTTTTAGCTCGCCGGATAAGGGGTCGCAAATAACGCTGTCCATCCCGTGGTAAACCGCAAGGGTCAAAAATGCGTTGTTTACAACCGAGCGCTTGGGAAGCCCAAAGGATATATTGGAAAGACCGCAAAGTATATGCACGTCAGGGTAGTCCTTGCGGATGGCGCAAAGGGCATCCAGCGCATTGCGTGCCGCATCACCGTTAACCGCAACGCTCTCGGCAATTACGTCAATATATATATCGTCTTGGTCAAAGCCTTCGCCGACAAGCCTGTCTATCATTATTTTTGCGTTTTCCGCACGCTTTTCGCCGCTGTCGGGAATACCGCTTTCATCAGTAAGCAAAACAACTATGCCTGCGCCAAACTCTTTCGCTGCGCCGATACACTGATGCCTTTCGTTAACGGTTACGGAATTAATTATTATTTTACGGTTGGCGTCCAACCCTCTTATAAAGCTTAAAGCTGCCGTACATACTTCGGTATTGGGGCTGTCAAGCATTATGCCGCAGCTTGAGTTTTCCAAAACCATCGAGCAAAGCGTTTGCATCATTTCAAGCTCGTTACCGCAAAGAGCGGTATTTACGTCGATATAATCTGCACCTGCATCACGCTGGCTCAGTATAAGATTTTTAAGCCCTTCCAAGTCATTCCCGTCCATAAGCTTTTTTACCGAGGGGATGGAAGAATTAAGCTTTTCTCCAATAATAATCATCAAAAGCCTCCACATCGTTTGTTGACGGCAAATATCACATAAATATACCTTTTAACATTCTACTACATTCAGCAGTAAAAATCAAGCTATATTGAAACAAAAAAAGGACAACTTTTATAAAGCTGTCCTTCAAGCTGATGACAAACCCTGTCATCAGCTTGGCAGAGTGCTGAGAAAGAGTGCAGACGAAACGAACCGAGGCGAAAACTGTACAAAAGTACTGTGAGCCGAGGTTCGTTTTGAACGAAAAATACGA
>JAZUNS010000115.1:0-16404 GCA_045604285.1 Eubacteriales bacterium | reverse complement strand
AATCCAAGGTGGGGGTTTTGAATTCGTTGAAAAGGAATGTAAAAACAGAGTAAACCAAAGAAGAATGGGATGATCTATGCAGGTCATTCCATTTTCTCTTTGCAAATTTCCTGATATTCATAGCAGGAAATTTAAGCTTGCTGAAATCTATTGCTCTATCTATTTTTCTGAATAAATGGTCTGCGGGTACAAGCATTTCCAAATCTACTATTGTTACTTGACCTCGCATGTTTTCCTGATTCTTTTTTATCATTTTCATCACCCCTCCCATTATACCATATTTCTTCACAAACATAAAGAAAAAAGCCCAGTTATACTGGACTTTTTCGACAGACTGAACTGATTCCGTGCGATGACGGAATCAGTTTTTATTTTACTTGAATTTTTATATGAGCTATACTATTATGATATCCAGCTTTCTGTCCTTTACGGTGATGCGTGCAGGATCAATCCTGATGTTAACGCTATCCCCTACTTTGCCGTCATAGGCAACTGTGATGCTCTCACCGTTTACGCTGACCTTGGCATATCGGATATGACCGTAGTCTAGTACCTCGGTAACGGTACCGCTCAGAGTAGCGTATTCAACTGCCTTGTCTACCACGGAAACGGCAGATGTATCGAACACGTACTGTATATCGGTTTTGAATATTCTTGTACCCTTGCAAGCAAAAAGCTTTTTACAAACGTTGGGATCAGGTAACAATCTGCTTCCTGCCAGCTCCATAAAGAAGCGGTACTTATTGCCGTTTTTCTCCTTGGTGAACAAGCCGTCCACGGCGTTTGTGAGAGCTATGGGAGCGATACCGCAGTCGTCAACTCTTATAGCACACATATCAATATCAAAGGAAATATCGTCACCTACCTTGAAACGTGCAGCACCTTCCTCTGCAGCGAAAACTGTAAGCTCACCAACATTGAGGAAATACAGAGTTTTGCCCTCTATCTCCTCTGTCCATTGAAGGGTTGCCCTCCCCATACCGTTACCAAGGCTGATGGCAGAAACGGGCATAACAAGCTCTGCGCTGTCACTGGCGGAGGCGGTTATCGCTGTGGGAAGCGCAAATGTCTGACCGCCAAAGGACAGCTTGCTGCCCTTAACAGAGCATTTAACTATGTTCTCCTCGGGAAGTCTTCGTCTTATGCTCTTTTCGGTTTCCCTATCGAAAACGTGGAACTTCTTTTTGCTTATAGCTATATCTATCACGTCGCCCCTGCGAACCACACAGTCAGGATCGGACTTGATGATTATCTGACCTTTGTCACCGTCGAGGTTATCAACATTAAGGTTGGCGTAAACAAGTGTTTCTCCGCCAAGAACCTCAACCACGCTTACCACAGCTTTAGTGCTTGCCCAAAGGCTGTTATCATCCGCCTTACCAAGCTTTACGCCATCGGGACGGATACCAAAGACGATCTTCTTTTCGCCATCCATATACTTAAGGGGTATCTTATCCGCCTGAACGTAATCCATTACGATATCGGTGCCGCAGTCAAGCTTGAATGTAACTTTATCCCCCTGCTTTACCATAGTGCCGTCAAAGAAATTCATCTGAGGGGTACCTATAAAGCCTGCAACGAACATATTGTCGGGGTATTTATAGAGGTTTATGGGGGTATCTATCTGCTGTACGAAGCCGTCCTTCATAACAACGATACGGGTGCCCATCGTCATAGCCTCCACCTGATCATGGGTTACATAAATAAAGGTGGTGCCAAGTCTCTCGTGTAGGCGGGATATCTCAGCCCTCATAGCCGCACGCAGCTTTGCGTCCAGATTGGAGAGGGGCTCGTCCAGCAGGAAGACCTTGGGGTTACGTACTATGGCCCGGCCAAGTGCTACACGCTGACGCTGACCGCCGGAAAGCGCCTTGGGCTTTCTACCCAAATATTCGGTTATGCCCAGTATCTCCGCCGCCTCAGTTACCTTAGCGTGGATAACGTCGTTGGGCATATGGGCCGTCTTAAGGGAAAACGCCATATTCTCATACACTGTCATATGAGGATAAAGAGCGTAGTTCTGGAACACCATCGCAATATTCCTGTCCTTAGGCTCGAAATCGTTAACTATCTCGTTGTCTATACGAAGCTCGCCTGCGGTGATGTCCTCAAGACCTGCTATCATACGGAGGGTGGTGGATTTACCGCATCCGCTGGGGCCGACAAAGACAATAAACTCCTTGTCCTCTATTTCCATACAGAAGTCGTTTACCGCCTTTACGCCGCCGTCATATACTTTATAGATGTGCTTTAATGACAAGCTTGCCATATTGCTTCTCCTTTAACTATTTGAAAATTACTATGGACTGAGGGGGCATTGTAAGCTTTTCCCCGTCCCATTTGACCTGTGCTTCGGTATCGGTAAGCAGCTCACCCGCCGGGCTTATGTCACCAAGGGTTGCCTTATCAAGGTTTACGGTCTGCTCAAAGGTGTCAAGGTTTAATACGATAACAACGCTCTCCTCACCGTAGGTCTTTCTTAGTACGCAAATGTAGCTGTTTTGTCCTTCGGGGAAATACTCTGTCTTCCCTCTTGCAATCGAGGGGAACATATTCCGAAGTGTCATAGCCTGCTTGTAGTAGTTAAGTATACTGTTTTTGTCTGCCTGCTGTTCGGACACGGAGGGATAGTAATAATAGGTTTCGTCAACGGTGGTATTTTCGGGAGGCAGGTAGCAGCAGCCCTCATAAATACTCTTAGGCTCCCACTTCATAGCGATACGCTTTGCGGGATCTGAATTGTTGCCGCCCTTGCTTATCATACCTATCTCCTCGCCGTAGTAGGCGAAAAGACCGCCGCCCAGCATAGACATAACCCCTGCCGCCATCTTCACGTTTTCCTCGCCCGGCATAAAACTGCCCGGACGCATAGTATCGTGGTTGCCGAGGAACGGAGCGAGTATGCTGTTACCGTATGTTTCCTCCAGCCTTAGCATAAGCTCACCAAGCTGTTTTCCGCTGCTTTGCTTTACAAGGCTTGCGATAGTACCTGTTGCCTGAGCACCTGTAAACAGGAAGAAGCTGTCTATACCGCTTTCATAATAGCGGTCGATAAGATAGTCGCTACCTTCCCACGCCTCGCCAACTATATAGCAGTCCTTTTTCAGCTTTTCTGACTCAGTATTTACCCAAGCGAGAAAATCGATATTGCCGTCCACGTTACCCGTGTAGTAGCTGGTAACCGCATCAAGACGGAAGCCATCCACGTTGCGGTCAACAAGCCAGAATTCCATAATATCCACTATCTCCGCCCTGACCTTTTCGCTGTCAAGGTTAAGGTCCGGCATACCGCTCCAAAAACGGGACTCGTAATAATAGCTCGTGCCGGAAATGCTTGAGTAACCACCGAGGCTTTCGGTGCTGAAATTGTAGTAATCGCCGTAGTCGCCGCCAACGGTACCGTTTTCACGGATGTAGTCGCAGGCAGCCTTGAACCAAGGATGGTCGCTGGAGCTGTGGTTAAGCACCAGATCCACTATGACCTTTATGCCTCGTGCGTGCGCCTCGGTCATAAGCCGGTCAAAATCCTCTATGGTGCCGTATACGGGATCTATGGCATAGTAATCCTTAACGTCATACTTGTGATAGGTAGGTGACGGATGTATGGGCATAAGCCATATACCGTTAAACCCCATATCCTTGATATAATCAAGTTTTGCAGTGACGCCGTTAAGGTCGCCTATACCGTCATTATTGCTGTCATAATAGCTGTAGACAAATATCTCGTACCAGTTTCTATAATTGTCGTCTATGATGTTAAGCTCAGGGGTGTTGTTGTCATTATCCTTGCCGTCACCGCCGCAGGCGGAAACACTAAGAAACAGGCAAAACACCAACAGCAGAGGAAGAACTTTGATTTTCAAAACCGTGTCCCTCCCCTGTTATCCCTTGACAGCACCGCCCGTTACGCCCTGTACGTAGTACTTTTGCAGCCACATAAACAGCGCAGTAATGGGGGTTGCAACCACAACGGCAGCAGCGCAGAAGGTGGTAAAGTATTGCTGTATCATTTCCCTTTCAAGCCACTTATACATACCGAGTGATACGGTATACATACCCGTATCGGGTACGCCCGACATAATATATGACACAAAAATGTAGTCACACCACGGAGCGACTATGCTTACCAGTATAGTGTAGATAATAATAGGCTTACTTAAGGGAAGAATTATTTTATAAAAGGTTCTGAAACGGTTTGCGCCATCAATGCGTGCCGCATCGTCAAGTGCGCGGGGCACGGTATCGAAGAAGCCCTTGGCGATATAATAGCTCAGCGCCGCACCTGCAGAGTATACGATGATAAGACTAAGGTGAGATTGGTAGTTGTTGGGCAGAAGTATCTTAAGCAGAAAATATACTGCCGACATACTCATAAAGCCGGGAAACATACCGAGGATGAGCATTATATTCATCATAGGCTTGCGAGCCCTGAACTTCATACGGCTGAAGGCGTAGGATACCATCAGCACAAATGCGGTGGTAATGGCACAGCTTATTATGGAAATAAACAAGGTGTTACCATACCAACGTGGAAACTCTGTTTCAAGAAACAGTCTTTTGTAGTTATCCAGTGTCCACTCCTGAGGGAAGAACGTAGGGCTCCAGGCACCGGGCTCTTTACGGAAGGACTGGATAAGCAGATAAAACAAGGGGATGATCCAGATAATGCTGAGCATAGTCAATACAGTTTGACCAATAGTATTGCCCAGAATACGTCTGAGCCGCATACCGCCTGTCTTTTTTCGCTTTGGCAGGGTGGTAACCTCCGCCTCAAGCTTATCTATGGCAGCCCAATCGGTAAGGGGAGCCGCATTTGGGGTTTGAGAGCTTTTATTCTTTTCATTCATTGGAAATTGTCCTCCCCTTTCACCGCCGAGGACTTGTTATAAATAACAAGTGAGAATACGGCAGAAATTACAAATACCAATATACCTATAACGGATGCCAGCTTATAGTTACGGTCGATGCCGAGTGAAAGCTTATACAACCAGGTTATCAACAGGTCTGTGCCCTTTGCGCCGTCGGTATATTTCATCAGGTCGCCGGGGCCGCCGCCGCTTAGCAGGTATATTACGTTGAAGTTGTTGATGTTGCCGATGAACTGAGTTATAAGATAGGGGCCTGTTACGAAAAGCATATAAGGCAAGGTTATCTTGCGGAACTGACGGAACGGACGTGCACCGTCGATGCGGGCAGATTCGTACAGATCATCGGGGATGTTCATAAGGATACCGCTACACATAAGCATACTGTAAGGCACGCCTATCCACATATTTACAAGGATTATACAGATACGGGTGGTTGTGATATCAAGTCCGAACTGGAGATGATAGCCGAAAAGCTTTTCGATAAGCTGTGTGATGATACCGCCGCCGCTACCGAGGCTGCCACCGCCCGTATCAAGCATTTTTGACATAATAAGCAGGGATACAAACTGAGGCACGGCGATAGTTGCAACGAAAAGGGTTCTGTAAAGCTTTTTCAGCTTTATTCCCTTTTTGTTGATGAGTATGGCAAGCCCCATACCGATAAAATAGTTGGAGAAGGTGGCACATATTGCCCACACTATAGTCCAGCCGAATACTCTCCAGAAGGTAACACCCAGAGAGGATGTAGTGTCCAGAAGCTCGCCAAAGTTCTGGAAGCCCACCCACTGGAAAAGATGCTCCGGCACCTCGTGGTTGGCGTCGTAATTGGTGAAGGCTATAAGTATCATAGTAACAAGAGGTATTACCGTAAACATAAACAGCCCAACCATAGGGAGAGAAAGCAAGGGCAGATGGAAATTCTTATCCGCAAGGCGCTTTACATCGCTCTTGATACCCTCAGGCTTTTTGCCGATAATGCATATTTCCTCAAGAAGGCGGCTTTCCTTAACAGAGGAGATATAGCACATAAAGAAAAAGATAATAACAAACAGAGAAAGTATCCCGTAAAGGATAATGTGGAAGGAATTATCACCTGCAACCTTTACGTATTCGCCCAACTCGTCGTTCCAGACATTGGAAACGTGGGTTTCCACTCTGCCGACGTTGCCGCCGCCGAAAAAGTTTTCGAAAAACATTGCAAGGTATCTGCCGCCGAACAGCAGCATATACAGAACAAAAAGCACCTCAAGGACGAAATAGATTATGCCCTTTGTTATCTGACCTCTGAACACGTGACCGCTGCCCATTATCAGGTATGAGGTCTTTGTAAGGGCTCCCCCTGCAGCAAAGCCTGAAAAATAGTCGCCTATGCCTTTTTCTATTCCTGTAAAGAAGGCGGCGATAGCCTTACCAAGCCTTACCCAAAAGCCTACAAAGCCACGGCCTATACCGCCGAATAGCTTTTTTAGCTTATAGAGGAACTTGCCCCACGGTGTCAGCGTATAATAATTAAGATCCAACTAAAGGAACCTCCTTTTCTGCCGCCGTAAGGAAAACGGCGGTAAAATGTAAAGAGGTGGGCAGGAAAAGCTCCCTGCCCGCCTCGTAATGGCAAACTACTCTGCCTTCTTAGCTATCTGACTTACAAGGCTGTCGAGATAACCCTGAAGCTCCTCGTCGGTGATGAGGGTGCAATCCTCTGCAGTAACGAGAGGAGTAATAAGGCTGCCCATAGGAGTCCAATAGTTGCCGGGAACGCTCTTCTGAGCACGGTTAAACTGAGCCTGAGCGAGAACAGCAGACATAATAACGTCGTTCTTTACAGCGTCAGTAGCAGCAACGGTGGTGTTGGTGGGGCCAAAGCCTCTGGTTTCGAATCTCTTAAGCTGGTTCTGCTCGTTGGTAAGCCACTGTGCGAGCTTGTGAGCTTCGCCCTTGTTCTGGCTGTAGCCGTTTACGCCTACGAGCTTGTAGCCCATATAGCCGCTGAGCTGAACCTGTGTGCCGCCGATGTTAGCGGTGGGAAGCTTGCAAACGCCCATATTGTCACCAAGGAGATCCTTGATAACTGCAGCGTTCCAGGTACCGCTGATAGCGGCAGCAGCCTCACCGGAGGTGAAAGCAGCAATGATCTTACTATCGTCGGTCTGAGCAACAAGTGCCTCGTGTGCAACGTAGGTGCGGAGCGACTTCATAACCTCAAGACCTGCAGCGTTGTTATAGTTGATATCAACAGCTGTTTCAACCATATTTTCGTTGTAGGTTACCTCATACTTAAGGTCGGGGTTAGCAAAAAAGAAGCTGGAGAGATACCAACCGTCATCGTTAAGCTTGAAGTGAACCTTTTTGCCTGCTGCCTTAGCGGTGTCAAGCATCTTGTCAAGAGTTTCAAGGTTGCCAAGATCGCCGTAAACACGCTTGTCATAGTATACGAAATAGCAGTTGTCGCCGGTCATAGGATAAGCGTAAAGTTGATCCTCACCGCCGAGAGTGATGGTAGCAGCGTCGATAGAACCTGCAGAGTTGATCTCCTTAATGTTCTTCTCTATATCGCCGCCAACACGTGCAAGTGCGCCGCCTGCGAAGAGCTTATTGATTTGGTCACTTGCGAAGCTGTATACGTCGGGACCGGAGGTAACGTCATTAAGCACCTTATCAGCAGAGTCGTTCTCGCCCTGTACGCCGAAAAGGAACTTGTACTGATTTTGGGGGTTAGCTGCAGCGTATGCTTCGCACATTTCCTTAAGCATAGCCTGATCTTCCTGTGCGCCCCAAACGGTAAGAGTATACTTCTGCCCCTCGCCTGCGCCTGCAGAGTTTGTATCAGAGGTATCTTTGCCGCCGCAAGCAACAAAGGCGGAAAGACAGATAATCAGCGCTAATGCAAGATAAAGCGCTTTTATAAATCTCTTCATAGTAGGAAAGTCCTTTCAGTTCGTTTTTTTTGAATCGAAGCCTATAACGCCATAATAAGCCTTACGGATTTTTCGGCGGTATTATAAAAGTTGCGGGGCGGAGAACCGCCCCGCAACGGAGTTTACTAGTATTTAGCCTTTAATTATTCAGCAGGAGTGATAGTAACAGCACCGCTTTCAATATCAACGGTTACAGTGTAGGTGCCTGCTGCAACGTAGAAGTTGTCGCCGTTATTAGCGTCATCAGAATACCAGGTCTGGATGCCAAGCTCACAGCCATATACGGGCTTGATAGCGAATACGCCGGGCTTGCCCTGATCAGCTATCCAGCTATAGTCGCCCATAGCGGTAACGTCAGTAGCAACGAGTGTGCCGGTAGCAACGCCGTCAGCAACGGTCATCTTTGGGGTAACGCCTTCCTTAACTGCGTAGTTAACAGCCTTGCCCTCTGCATCTACGAAAGTACCAACAAGGTAGTAATCAAGTGCCTGATACTCAACCTTGTCACCGTCAACGGTGTACTTGAATGCGTAGGTGCCTGCGGTGAGGAAGATGTTGTTGCCATCGGGGCTGTAGTAGCCGCCGCTTATAACGTTGTAAAGCTTAAGAGCTGCACACTTAACACCGAGAGTGTTAGCTGCGTCATCTGCTGTCCAATCTGCGTACATATCCTCGGTGATCTCTATGATACCGCTCCAAGTGGACTTGTCATCGGAAGGAGTAAGAGCAAGCTGACCTTCTTCATAGGTGGTGCCCCACTCGTTCATAGTGCCGATGAAGTGCATATCGTGAGTAACGGTCATGGCATCAAGCTTTTCAACAAGCTCGAAGGTGATCTTATTATAATCCTTAGCTGCGGGATAGGTGGTATAAGTGATCTTATACTTACCGTCCATACCCTCTGCGAGCTTAACGTTCCAGGTTTCGTAACCCTTGTTGTACTCGTCGCTACCGATGAATACTACATTGCCCTCAGCGTTCTTAACCTGAGCAACCTTCTTATCGTCAGTCTTGTACTCGTTGTTATCGTAGAAGTTAACGCCGTCACAGTATTCTGCGCCGTCAACAAAGCCGATACCAACCTGGCCATCCCAAGAGCCGCCGTAGCAGATCTGGAACATATCGCCTGCATACATAGTAATGGTGATAGAATAAACGTTAGCGTTAGCAACTTCTTCCTTGGTCATAGTAAGGTTAGCTGCTGCATTGGTGTGATCCCAATTTGCCTTGCCCATATCGCCTGCGCCTGCGCCTATGAGATAGTAGGAGTTTTCGTCTGCTACGTACTCATCGCTCTTGAACTTAGCGAAAATGTCGGTGTCAGCTTCGAGAACTGTTTCAAAATCGAAGGGAGTAGTAAGACTTGCTTCAGCATACCAGCCGTCAAAAGTCTTGTTCTCTTCAGATTCGGGAGTCCAGGAAGTAGCCTTGCCACCCTTATCGATGGTCTCTTCCTTGAGAAGCTTGGAACCCTGATACCAAGACACGGTGATCTTGTTTCCATCAACGGATGCATCGTCTGCGGAGTTGCTGTTATCAGCATCACCGCCGCAAGCCGCAAAAGCGGATACGGAAAGAGCGAGCATAAGAATGAATGCGAGAACGGTCAATAGCTTTTTCATTTTGAACAACCTCCCAAAATAATTTTATAGAATTGACCTGTTGTGCAAAAATGCACACAACAAAGAGAGGATGAACCCGTTATAAGCACGAACCCAATATTTTCCTCTCGTCTGTAATTTTACTACAATTTCACCAACAAGTCAAGAGAAAAAATTTCTTCCAGCTATTACATAAATATTGCACCTGTATTTTGTGCATTTTGCGAATATCTATTTGCGATTATTAATCAACTTGGAAAAGAAGGCACATTACGGTGCCTCTTTTCAGACCACTAACAAAGGCACAAAACACGAAAAAGGCATAAATTTTACTCTCATAAAGAAGATAATCCGAGGATTAGCTCCTTGGATTATCTCAGCTTGATGACAAACCTGTCATCAAGCTGAAAGGAGGCACATTACGGTGTCTCCTTTCGTTACAAAAAAGCTATTTAACGTAAACTCTTACGCTTACGGCATCAACGCTTACTTCGCCACTTTCTACTGCGATGGTCTGGCTGCCTGCCTCGGTACCTGTTGCAATGAGCCTCCACTCCCCCTGAAGGGTGTAGCTGTCAGCCTCTGCCGTAGGATTGATAAGCACCAGAGCCTTACCGCCCATATGGTTGTCATAGTGGACAGCCATACCGCCGCCTGACATATTCTCAAAGCTTACAGCCACGTTGCCCGCAGCGGTAAATATATCATTTGCACGGCGCATCTCTATCAGACCTGCGTAGTACGCTACCATATTCATTTGGTCGGAGCCCTCATAAAGCACTTCCCAATCGATGTTGTTTATGGCGTCAGAGGACTTATAGCTGTTTTCGTCCCCGTTTTTGGTGCGAAGCATCTCCTCGCCCGCCTGCATAAAGGGAGTGCCCTGAGATACCATCAGTATTGCAGCACCAAGACGGTTCATAGCCATACGTTCCTCTACCGTGTTGTCGGGATTGGATATAGCGAGCTTATCCCATAGGCTGTGGTTATCGTGGGCGCTCATGTAGTTTATTACCATAGCACCGCTTACCTGCCAGCCTGCGGCGTTTCCTCTGCCGCCCATTATACCAAACTTAACCTTATCTGCGTTGCCTGCATAAGCACCGCTGATGTAGCCCTGAGAGGTATGGGTGAACACACTACCCTTAAGTCCGTCACGGATAGCGTCATTAAATACAGCGATACTGCCTATAGCACCCTCACTTACAGGTACCTTGCTGATATTGCCCTGGTTTGCCTGAGCGCTACCGTCAATGGTAGCCCCCATTGTCCAGCCCTCTCCGTAGATTATAGCCTTAGGGTTGATAGCGTGAACGGCTGCCTCTACTTCCTTCATAGTTTCAAGGTCGTGAAGCCCCATAAGGTCAAAACGGAATCCGTCAAGATCGTACTCATCAGCCCAGTAGCTTACGCTGTCTACCATAAACTTTCCGAACATATAACGCTCGGATGCGGTATCGTTACCACATCCGCTGGCGCTTGAATTAGCACCTGTAGCGGTATATCTGTAGTAGTAATAAGGAACTATTCTGTTGAAGGAGCTGTTTGCATCATAGGTGTGGTTGTATACCACGTCCATTATCACGCCGATGCCTGCATTGTGAAGCGCCTGCACCATCTGCTTATATTCCTTAACTCTCACCTCTCCCTTGTACGGATCGGTGCTGTAGCTACCTTCGGGTACGTTGTAGTTTTTAGGATCATAACCCCAGTTGAATCCGCTGTCAGGGTCCGCTTCGTTAACAGTAGCATAATCGTATACGGGAAGCAGATGGACGTGGGTAACGCCAAGTTCCTTAAGGTAGTCTATACCTACGGCTGCGCCCTTGCTGTTCTTTAGCCCAGTTTCGGTAAAGGCAAGGTATTTACCCTTATATTGAGAGGCTTCTATTCTGTTACTGAAGTCACGAACGTGTACTTCCCATATTACTGCGTCGGTATAGGAATCTATCTCGGGATCAAAAGCGGCGCCCCAACCCTCAGGGTTGGTAAGGGATAGGTCTATCACCATACTTCTGTCGCCGTTAAGACCTGCAGACTTAGCGTATGGATCGGTTGCCGTTTGTGTTCCGACGGAGGTGGTTACGGTATAGGTATAGTAGGTGCCGTGACCGCATTTTTCGGTGTGTGACCACACACCCTTTTCGCCCTTTACCATATCGACGTCCTTGATTTGAGTATCACCGTTACCTGCGGAATACAGGTTAAGCACCACTGCGGAAGCGGTAGGCGCCCAAACCTTGAACGTAGTGCTGTCGCCATTTATTACCGCACCAAGATCGTTACCGCTGTAGTGATAGCTCTCAGCAAAATCTGCGCTGTCAAAAATCTCGGTAGGCACTACTGCTTTTCTGCCGTAGCCTTCTATCTCCACCTCGTAGGACTTGGATATATCAAGTGTTTCATCCACCACAATGGTACCGTTTACGCTTTCCTTGCCGATACTGCTGAGCTCTATAACGGTAAGCTCCTTGTCACCCTCGTATACCTTTACCTGAGAATACTGTTCTATAAGCGTCTTGGGTGTAAGGCTATATTTTATGGTATGAAAATCCTTCATCCCCGCAAGGGAGAATTTCTTTATCATTTCCAAAGTCTTGCCTCCGTCGTTGCTGGTGTATTGAGCGGAATCGCCGCTTTTAAGATATATAAAGGTGTCTGTTCCCTCCAGTATCGCAAAGCGATCCTCGGAGAAGTCCTTTGTGGCGTTCCCCCAAGCGGAGCCGCCCGGCTCGGAACAGTCACGGCGTACGATAAAGCCTACCTGATCTATCTCTTCAGGCACATTAATAACTGCCTTTGCGCCGTAATCACATTTGTGCAAAAGGTAGCCGCTGCCCTCCTTGCCATCCCACCACACCCATACGTCAGCATTCTCGATAATGCCGGGGTATGACCAGTAGAAGGTTATCTGATTATGCCCCTCTTCCTTGGGGATGGTGTACTCGTCATCAGGCATAACGTAACCACCGTCGCTGCTGTCAGCAGAGGAAGCGTCTGAAGAATTGCCGCCTTCGCCACCGCAGGCTGTGAAAACCACTGTCATAGCCATACAAAGTGCCAAAAGCAATGCTGTTGTGCTGCTTAACAGTTTTTTCGTCTTCATAATATACCTCTCCATATCAGTTTATTATCAGTTTATCTGTTAGTTTTTTGTTGTATCCGCTGTGCTTCTTCCCGTGCGGACAGCCATATCAAGCACTTTTGATTTCAGAGCCTCCGTAGCGTACCGTGACGATACACGCCAAGCCCAGTTGCCCTCGGCAACGGCAGGGATGTTCATACGTCCTCTTTCGTTATCCAGCTCCAGGTAATCCTGTAAAGGTACCATACACAGATTGGCACGACTGCGCATACAAAATTCTATCACCCTGTAAACGCCGCTTTGCCCCTTAACCCTTGGACACTCTCTATTGAAACGAACCAACGTTTCCCCACCGAGCCCTTTATACCAGCTTTTTAGTCTGTCTGTATCCTGCGAGGCGGCATATACAACGCAGTTATCCGTAGTGTAGGTACGTGGCAAAAACTCGCTGTCGTCATCAAAAAAGGCGAACTGCATATCCTTCATCCCCGGAAATCCTGTGTGGGCAAGCAGCTCCCTCACATCCTCGGTTATAAAGCCCAAATCCTCGGCAATTATCCTCGCCGTGGGGATAACTCTTGCAACTTCATCGAAAAGCTCCCTGCCCTTTGCGATGCGCCACTGACCACGTCTTGCGTTTTCGTCTTCGGCAGGGATAGCAAAATAGCCTGCAAAACCACGAAAATGATCTATACGCATTATATCATAAAGTGCAAAGCATCGTTTTATACGATGAATCCACCAGCTGAAGCCGTACGTTTCCATAGCGTCCCAATCGTAAAGCGGATTGCCCCAACGCTGACCGTAAGGCGAGAACCCATCGGGTGGACAGCCTGCTACAACGGTAGGCTTAAGCTTATCATCTAACTGAAACTGCTCAGGCGTGCGCCACAGATCCATGCTATCGTAAGCCACGTAAATAGGCATATCTCCGATGATAACTATCCCCTTGCTGTGTGCGTATCTACGTACATTTTGCCATTGGATATGAAATTCATATTGCACGAAGCGCCAGAAATCCATTTCGATTTCGTATTCACCGCTATAGGCAACAGCGGAACGATGATCCCTATGCTCCTCACTCCACTCTGTCCAGGGAGCGTATCCGTAGCGACACTTGAGAGCCATAAAAAGGGCATAATCCTCAAGCCACGCTCTTTCACACTTGCAAAAAGCCTTATAAGCACCATTGGGCTTGAAACGGCTGTAAGCCTTCCTTAACACAGTGTAACGTGTTTTAAAAAGGAATCCGTAATCTACCCTGCTGGAATCGCATCTGACCGCCTTAAGCTCTTCCGCTGTAAGCAACCCACCGCTTTTAAGCAACGGAAGGTCGATGAAATAAGGATTGCCTGCCAGAGTTGCGGGAGATTGATAAGGGCTGTCGCCATAGGAGGTGGGGTTGAGGGGCAGTACCTGCCAGCACTTTTGCCCCGTGGCGGCAAGAAAATCCACAAAATCAAAGGCGCCCTTACCAAAACCGCCTATGCCATATGGCGATGGCAAGGAGCTTACGGGCATTATTATACCGCATTTATGAGAAAAACCGAAGTTTTTTAGGTTTTCTTTCAAAACGTGCCTCCATAACATTTCTTGAACCTTATGGATATTATATCTCATCACCGCAAAATAGTCAACGGCTTTTTGCTATGTAGCGCATTGCGCTCTGCGAGGCGGCTAACCGCTGCGGATATTTGCGCCCACCGGGCGCAGAATATCTCTTGCTGTCAAGGCTCCGACGTCGAAACACCGTAATACTTCGGGGGCGGACAAGTTCCGCCCCCGTTTGCTTTCTATTGAGGAGGGTTGTAAATTGCTAAAGAGATTGCTTATTATTGAGGAAATCAATCGTGCTAATGTAGCGGCTGTTTTTGGTGATGTGTTCCAGTTGCTATGTTAAGCCGCCTCGGTCTGCAGGACATACAGATTCGTTTACTTCCGGCTGAAACAATGTACAAGCACTACATCGAAAACACGAAGATGGATATCAGCATTTTGCAGTTATAATCCTATGAAACCAAACAGCCCCTACTACTCAAGCGGTAGTAAGGGCTGTTTTTTCACGCTGAAACTATTCTTTTGACAATGAAACTTGTCTCCTACAATGAAACTAATCTCGGTCACAATGAAATTATTTTTTTGAGAAAAGTATCATTGTGAATTTCCGCATCGCTGCAAGGTATCAAAACACCCCTAAAAAGCATCGAAATGAGTGCCGGAGGAAAAATAATGAAACTATTCTTTTTTGCCACATAGCCCCAAAGCCTTGTGTTACAGGCAATTTTGATAAAAAGAAAAGAACGAAAGTTGCAATACCAATGGTATCATCATAACTTTCGTTCTTATCTGTAAAGGTAACGCAAAATTGATACAAGAAAGACTTTAATCTAAAAATAGGGAGTAAAGTCTTGCACGGGTATTCTGCGGGTTTCAAATTATAGAAAATACGCCGATGGGGGGTCAAAATATTATAAACATATTGCTTTTCTTCCAAAAAGGTGATATAATGAGTATGCCAAACAAATTACATATTGGGTAGGAGGACTTTTTTATTTCACAGGGTGTATTATACCCTTTTGCGAACATAACAGTTTTATGAATTTGGTAAAAACGCAAATTCCAACAAGCTGTTGTGTTTTGGAGCAATCCTCACTACTTGTAATTTGTTTGGCGACAATCGGAGTTGCGTTTTTCGGTGCGGTAACTTCGGTTGGCGCACTTTTTTATTTTAACAGTGCAACCATAGTGACAATGTTGGCGCTAAAATTATTTTTGCAAAGGAGATAAAAAATGAACATCCAAGAATTTTTAGACAAGTTAAACATCAAAGAAGTCCTAAACAATATTACACAGCAATTGGGTCTTGGTGAAAAGCCTAGTGAGGAAGAAACAAATAGTTATTATGAAATGGCGTATGGTTTATACTTTTCCCGAGGCTTAAAAGATGGTGATAGAGAGTGGTCAATTAGCAAAGAAAGAATTATAAATTATATAGAGTTTCATTTAAATAAACCCTGTAACAGAAGGGTTCTTTCGGCAGTTTTGCGCTGTTTTGATTTTAATGGTCATTACTATTATTTCCCTACAAATGAAGCCAAATTGTCAAAGTTGAAAAAATATGAAAATTCAAGCAATTATAAGTATTCAAGAGGACAAGCGTATTCTATTGCGACTACTAAATTAAAGGATTTACAGCTTGTCGCTGAATTCTTTAATAATGAAACCGCAAAAGAATATTATATTGTCTCTTGTGTTATACTTTCTTCGATAAAAGAAGGAGTAACTTTTGAGGGTATTAAAAATTATATATCATCCAAGTTAGGTACATGCGACAGCGATTTGCTTAGCAAGGTGTTGGAGAATTTTGCGCAAGGTGAAACCTCCACTTATTCTTCTAGTAATGTAGTACTATATCGTTTGGCAGAAAATGCAAATATTCTTTATTTAAATAAAAATGTGTTCAGCAATAACATTCAAGAAATGGTGAATGGTTATACATGTTCAGCAGAAGAAGGATATCATATTTGTTACCCTGAAATTACTGAGGAAATAGATTCTGAGTACAAAAAAATCATTGATATTGTTGAAGCTAATGGTGTAAAATATTTTAAAGAAGGCGTTGATAAAGTTGTATCAACATACAAGAGTGTTATTGGCAAAAAGAATATTCAAGAATATATTCACACTATAACAAGAAATTGGTATTTTAAAAGTAATCAAATAGTAGAAAAAGTGCTTGTCGCCTATCTTCAGGCTGCGCTGTGGAAACAACAAAAAATGCACGCCGTTGCTTCTGTTGCCCTTAGAACTTTGCGATTTAAAAACTTTAGTGGTGATGTAGAGAGTTATCAAACTTTCTCTGAAGAAGAATGTCGTAAGTTTGTTATGAGCAATGACGTATATGTATCTGATATCGATAAGCATCCGTATGAAAA
>JAZUNS010000114.1:0-6934 GCA_045604285.1 Eubacteriales bacterium | reverse complement strand
GCACCGGTTGCACCTAAACCCGCTCCTGCAGCACCTCAACCCGCTACTGCGGCAAGCAAGCCCAACCTGCATGATGAGCTGGACGCCCTTCTTAAAAAGCAGGCAGCCTCCGCACCTGCACCCGTAAAGCAGGATGGCTTATCCGATGCCATAGACGAGCTTGCAAGCCTGCTTGGCGATAAAGCCGAAGCCCCCGCAGCCAATGCCAACGGTGCCGGCTGGAAGCTTTCCGGCGGCGTTCTGACCATATCCGGCAACGGCGCCATGAAGGATTACGAAGAAGCCTCTGACGAGGACTGGCACGGCAGAAAAGACGAGATAACCAAGGTCGTTATAGAAAGCGGCGTAACCACCGTAGGCGCAAACGCCTTTGAAAACTGCAAAAACCTTATAAGCGCAAGCCTGCCCGACGGCATAACCACCATAAAGGACGGCGCATTCTTTAACTGCACCAGCCTTGAAAGCGTAAATATCCCCAAAAGCGTTACCGTAATAGAAGACCACGCCTTTTACGTTTGCGAAAAGCTTAAAAGCCTAAGCCTGCCCCTTGGCTTGACCTCCATTGGCGAGTACGCCTTCAGCGACTGTAAAGCCATTAAAAGCGTTATTATCCCCGATAGCGTAACTACCATGGGCGAATACGCCTTTTCCTCTTGTGACGAGCTTGAGACCGTAACTATATCCGGCGGCATAACCACTATAGAAAGCAATACGTTTTTCGATTGTAAAAAGCTTGCAAGCATCACCATCCCCGTCAGCGTAACCTCTATTGTGGAAAGCGCTTTCTTTAACTGCGAAAGCCTTAAAACCGTATACTACGGCGGCACCGAGCAGGATTGGAACAACATAGACATAGACGAATGGAACGACGAGCTTGAAGACGCCGCCAAGGTATATAGCGGTAAAAAAGAATCGGCTGACGATCTGTTGTCGGCACTCAGTGCAATTTTAAACGACGGGGAAAAAACAAGCCCCGCAGCGACAGCTACCTATGACGTAGTGCTTACCGATTTGGACCTGGCAAAAGGGCTTGCCGTTGTTAAAGCCATCGTAGAAATAAACGGCATTGGGCTGAGAGAGGCAAAGGACCTTGTGGATTCCCGTCCCTGCACCGTAAAGGCAGGCGTTTCCAAGGCGGAGGCAGAAGCGCTAAAAAAGCAGCTTGAGGATGCCGGCGCCACCGTTGAAATACGTTAAACCATTAAATTCGGAGGAGCGTTATGACTTATAAAAGCAAAGACTGGGTGTTTACCCTGCTGGCGGCGATAATAGTTGTAGTGGGCTGTATAGTTAACCTAAGCGGCGGCAGCGATACAAACGACGATTCAAGCTATAATGATGAATCTTACCCAACGCAGGAAAGCATCACTTGGAACCTGACAGGCGGCGTGCTTACCATATCCGGCAACGGCGCTATGAAGGATTATTCATATACCTCAACCGAAGATTGGCTTAGCAGAAAGTCGGAAATCAAAGAAGCTGTTATAGAAGAAGGCGAAACAGCTATTGGCATCGATGCGTTCGCCGACTGCGACGCCCTTACAAGCATCACAATCCCCGACAGCGTAACAACTATCGGCGACCATGCGTTCCAATACTGCGACGTTCTTAAAAACATCACAATCCCCGATAGCGTAACAACAATCGGCGACCATGCGTTCCAATACTGCGACGCCCTTACAAGTATCACAATCCCCGACAGCGTAACAACAATCGGCGACTCTGCGTTCTTCGGCTGCGCCTCTCTTACAAGCATCACAATCCCCGATAGCGTAACAACCATCAGCTCCTGGGCGTTCTACGACTGCGACGCTCTTAAAAGCATCACAATCTCCGACAGCGTAACAACCATCAGCTCCTGGGCGTTCTACGACTGCGACGCTCTTAAAAGCATTACAATCTCCGACAGCGTAACAACTATCGGTGACAATGCGTTCTTCAACTGCTCCGCCCTTGAAAGCATAATTATTCCGGATAGTGTAACAACCATCGGCTACCGTGCGTTCGACGACTGCGACGCCCTCTCCACCGTATACTACGGCGGCAGTGAAGCACAGTGGAACAATATTGATATAGGGGGCTCCAACTACGAACTTACCGGCGCAAATATAATTTACAACTACGGCGTTTAACGTGACTAAAACAAAAAGCCTGTGATAAGAATTAAGCCCCTTATCACGGGCTTTTTTGCGTTTGCCCCGGCAAGAAGGAAAAAAGCCTTGAATATAGTCGTAAAATGTGGTATCATATCAAGTAACGTTGTTTGAAAGGAGGCTTGGCATGGCAGCTTTAGCGATAATTCTATTGGTTGTCAATTATATAAAAAGCTTTATCGGCAAGCTTTTCAGCTACCGTCAGTACATAAAATTTTTAAGCTTTTTCTTTACCAAAGAGTTTCCCCACACCGACGCCCGCCACAAATACGCCGTTGCCATAGCCGCCAGAAACGAAGAAGCGGTTATCGCCAACCTTATTGAAAGCATCAAGCGGCAGGATTATCCATCGGAGCTGGTGACCATATTTGTGGTTGCCGATAACTGCAACGACAAGACCGCCGCCCTTGCCCGTGCCGCAGGCGCAATCTGCTACGAGCGACGGGACACCGAGCGTTGCACCAAGGGCTACGCCCTGCAGCACTTGTTTAAGTGTATAGACCGTGACTACGGCATAGAGAGCTTTGAGGGGTATTTTATCTTTGATGCGGATAACCTG
This sequence comes from Eubacteriales bacterium, assembly GCA_045604285.1. Classification (GTDB taxonomy): domain Bacteria; phylum Bacillota; class Clostridia; order Oscillospirales; family CAG-382; genus SIG636. The sequence continues at coordinate 4,222 of JAZUNS010000114.1, read as the reverse complement.
CTTAAAAAGGACTATATAAGCCGCATGAACGATGCCTTCCACAGTGGAGAGAAGGTTATAACCGCCTACCGCAACGCCAAGAATATAGACGATAATATGATAGCCTCCAGCTACGCCTTGCATTGGCTGCGCACCACCCGCTTTGAAAGCCGTGGCAGAGCGCTGCTGGGATTTTCCACCCGCCTGCAGGGTACGGGGTTCCTTTTTGCGTCGGAGCTTATCAAGGACGGCTGGAACTACACCACCCTTACCGAGGACCGAGAGTTTACCTCTGACCTTATAGCCGCAGGGGTTACCATCACCTACCAGCACGAGGCGGAGTTTTACGACGAACAGCCCGTGTCCTTGCGTATAGCTTTCCGCCAGCGTATCCGTTGGGGCAAGGGGCATCTTCTGGCGTTTAAGATGTTTTTCTTTAAGCTTTGGAAATGCGTATTTACCGGCAAGGGCTGGAAAACCAAGTGCTCTGCCTTCGATTTTCAGCTTACCAACTTCCCCTACGTAATTTTTATGCTGCCCTTAAAGCTTACCGCCGCCATACTTACCCTGGTGCTGGCAAAGGACGGCACCCCCTGGTACGATTACGTTTGGAAGATACTTACAATACTTATTTTCGACCAGTTTGGCGTTATCCCCCAAGGCATAATGATCATTATTGCCGAATATAAAAGGATGAAGAAGGTAAAGTGGTGGAAGCTTATTACCATTTGCCTTTCTTTCCCGCTGTTTGGCTTGGTGGGCGACCTTGCCACCTGGATAGCTCTGTTCAGCAAGGTAAGCTGGAAGCCTATCCCCCATAAGTCCAAGGTCAATATAAGCGATATAGAAAAAACCGTTTAAGGGGGGCGCAGGTATGGAAATTTTGCTTGCCGTGGTAAACGGACTTATCGCCTTTTTCGGCGTGCTGTACGCCTATAGGTCGGTGCTTATGGTTTTGGGGTTCTTTTTTACCAAAAGGTTTGCCCCCGCCGACGTAAAGCATAAATACGCTGTGGTTATCGCCGCCAGAAATGAAGAAGCGGTTATCGTTAACCTTATAGAAAGCATCAAGCGGCAGGATTATCCATCGGAGCTGGTGACAATATTCGTTGTTGCCGATAACTGCACCGATAAAACCGCCGCCCTTGCCCGTGCCGCAGGCGCCGTTTGCTACGAGCGCTTTGACAGAGAGCATTGCACCAAGGGCTTTGCCCTGCAATATTTGTTTGGGTGCATCCACCGTGACTACGGCATACAAAGCTTTGAGGGGTATTTTGTTTTCGATGCGGATAACCTGCTTAAGCGGGATTTTATCAGCCGCATGAACGATGCCTTCCACAGCGGCGAGAAGATAATAACCTCCTACCGCAACACCAAAAATATTGACGATAACTATATTGCCGCAGGCTACGCCCTCCATTGGATGCGTACCACCCGCTTTGAAAGCCGTGGCAGGTCCCTTTTGGGCTTGTCTGCAAGACTGCAGGGTACGGGCTATCTTTTCGCATCAGAGCTGATGGCAAAGGGCTGGAACTTTACCTCCCTTACCGAGGACAGAGAGTTTACCTCCGCCGCCATAGCCGAAGGCGTAAGGGTCAGCTACCAGCACGAGGCGGAGTTTTACGATGAACAGCCCGTGTCGATGCGTATCGCCTTCCGCCAGCGTATACGGTGGTCTAAGGGTAATATGTGGGCGTTTGGCGCCTTTTTCTTCCCCCTTTGGCGCTGTGTATTTACCGGCAAGGGCTGGCGCACCAAGTTTTCTGCCTTTGATATTCAGCTTACAAACCTGCCCTACAGCATTTGCCTTATTCCCCTTAAGGTGGCTAAGGCAACGCTTTTGGTGCTTATGGCAGCGGCAGGCACCCATCCGTTGCTTTTGGTTTGGGGCGTTATAGAGGTGCTGATTTTAGAGCATTTCAGCGTTATTCCCATGGGCATACTGCTGTTTATAACCGAAAGAAAACGCCTAACACCCATAAAGCTTATCAAAAAGGTGTGGTACTGCCTTACCTTCCCCCTCTTTGGCATGATAGGCGACCTTACTATGTGGATAGCCGCCTTCACCAAGGTAACCTGGAAGCCCATTCCCCATAAGGTGTCAACCAAGATAGAAGATATAGAAAAAAGCAATCGTTAACGGGTGCTTCAGGCCGCTGACAAAGATAAAAGTCAGCGGTCTTTTTTTTGCATCCCCTCCTTGCTTTTTTGAGGCGGGTGTTGTATAATATACTGAATACATATATGGGGGAATAGCTTTGAAAATTACGGATATACAACTGTTTGAAGAAAACATACCGCTAAAGCAGCCTTTTATTACCGCAAAAAGGCGCATTGACGTTATAAAAGATTACGTTTTGAAGATAAGCACCGACGAGGGCGTCTGCGGCTACGGCGCCTGTGCGCCCACGCCCGTTATAACCGGCGATACCGTGGGCAGCATTAAATGTGCGGTGGAGGATTTCTTCCGCCCCTTGCTGGTGGGTCAGACCGTCAGCCCCGAGCTTTTGCCTCTTGTGCAGGGGGTTTTGTTCCACAATTCCACCCCAAAGGCGGCGTGCGACATAGCAATATACGATCTTCTCGCCAAGGAGGCAGGCGTTCCGCTGTTTGTGTATCTTGGTGGGAAAAATGAGGATAAATGTGTGAAAACCGATGCCACCGTTTCTCTTGCCTCCCCCGAGGATATGGTTAAAGAGGCAAAAGACCACATGGCGGCTGGCTTTTCCGTCCTTAAGGTTAAGCTGGGCGGCAGCCGCAAGGACGATGTGGAAAGGTTGGAAAAACTTAAAACCGTGCTTTGTGGGGAAACCGTGTTAAGGCTGGATGCCAACCAGGGCTGGTCGGTGGAGGATGCGGTTTACGTTTCCGAAGCGGCAGAGCAGATGGGGCTTAATATCGAGCTTATCGAGCAGCCCGTTCATTATACCGACCTTGAGGGCATGGCAGAGGTTACCCGTCGCTGTCCTTTCCGCATTCTGGCGGATGAAAGCGTCTTTGCCCCCTCCGATGCGGCACGGCTTATCCGCATGGGTGCCTGCGACATGATAAACATTAAGCTTATGAAGTGCGGCGGCATTTACGAAGGGCTTAAGATTCAGTCACTGGCGGCAGAGCACGGCATAGAATGTATGCTTGGCTGTATGATGGAAGGCGGCGTAAGCGTTACTGCGGCGGCGCATTTTGGTGCGGCTGTGGGCATTACCTGCTACGACCTTGACCCGCCCTATCTGGTACACCGTATGCCCGGCGAGGGCAGTACCGTCTTTGAGGGCGAAAATATTATACTTAGTAAGGAGGGCGCAGGTCTTGGATATACAAAAGTTCTTTAATGATAATAACGGCGTACTTATTTGTCCCCTTAAGGAGGGGGCCGTGGCAAGCTACAGCCACAACGCTGACAAACCCTTTAAAAGCGCAAGTGTTATAAAAACCTTTGTGCTTGCCTATTACCTTGCCACCGGTGCAGACCTTGACAGAGAGATAGAGCTGCCCAAAAGCATGCTTATCGGCACCAGCATAATGACCGAGCTTAAGCTTACCAAGGCTACGGTAAAAGAGCTGCTTATATACATGATGGGCTTTAGCGACAACAGCGCTACCAACGCCCTGTTTGCCGATGCCTCTTTTGAGGCGCTAAACAGCTTTTGCAAAAACGTCCTTGGCACCAAAAACACCGTAATCGGCAGAAAAATGCTGGATTATGCAGCGGCAGAGCGTGGCGAGGATAACTTTACCAGCCTTAATGACTGCCTGCTTGCCATGCGCTTTGTTTTAAGCCACCCCGTGGGCAAGGATATTATGCGCCGCCACAAGGGTGTAGAGCGCATTATTCGCTATATTTACGACCCCGATATGGAATACTACGGTAAAAGCGGCTCTATTCCCGACGTTTATAACGATATTGCCGTTATGCGTAAGGGAGAGGGCGAGTATATCTTTGCAGGCGTGCTAAGCTATAAGGACGAGCCTTCCCGCCTTAAGAGGCTTATGGGCTGGACGGGCCTTACCGCCATGGGTGCGGATAGACCCATCATTTAATGCCCCAAAAAATCTTCGATTTTTCGGGGGCCCCGATTTTGATACGAGGGATTTTGATTTTTGTTCGCTCGCGCCTCGCGCCGCATAAGCGGCACTCGCAAAAATCCAAGGTGTATTTTCTGAGGCGCATGTGACACCCCATTGCTCACATTCGTTCGCAACGGGGGCCCCGGATTTGATACGAGGGATTTTGATTTTTGTT
>JAZUNS010000113.1:0-11311 GCA_045604285.1 Eubacteriales bacterium | reverse complement strand
CTTAACACCGGGACCTGCAAATTCAAGAATACAGTTTTTAACAAAGCCGTCCTTGAAGGTTTCACCCACAAGTGCAATAGCGACATCCTGAGGACCTATTCCCTTTCTTGGTGCATTTTCAAGGTAAACGAGAACAACCTTGGGGGAATCAACATCATATGTCTGTGAAAGGAGCTGTTTTACAAGCTCGGGACCACCCTCGCCCACACCCATTGTGCCGATAGCACCGTAACGAGTGTGGCTGTCAGAGCCGAGAATCATCTTGCCGGGTGCCGCAAAGCACTCACGCATATATTGGTGTATAACCGCAATATGAGGAGGCACGAATATGCCACCGTATTTTTTTGCGGCGCTAAGGCCAAAGACGTGGTCATCCTCGTTTATCGTACCGCCTACGGCACAAAGGCTGTTGTGGCAATTTGTAAGCACGTAAGGCATGGGAAACTTTTCCAAGCCCCCTGCCCTTGCCGTTTGAATAATGCCTACGTAGGTAATATCGTGGGATGCCATAGCGTCAAAGCTAAGCCTTAATTTATCCTCGCTACCCTTATTATGCTCGTTTATTATGCGGTAGGATAGGGTGTTTTTATCAAGATTTTCGTCTTTTACGCCGGTTGCGGCAAAAAGCTCTTCTGCACTTGTATAAATATTGCCGCCGTAGTAATAGCCTTTTTCAATCAACTTCATTATTATTTTCCCCTTTTATATAACAAAATCAAATTCTATACCGTAAATTTCAACGGTGTCGCCGTCTTTAATTCCTGCATCCTCAAGGGCGGTTATAACGCCGCTGTTTTTAAGCACACGCTGGAAGAACATAAGTGATTCTCTATCATCAAAGTTTACGCCGCCGCATACACGCTTGATCCATTCGCCTTCCACGTGGTAAACGCCGTCTTCAACCTTTATCTCAACGCTTCTGTCGGTGTAATCTATTTCAACCGCTTCGGTTATTTCGCTCTCGTAAGTGGTAAGGGGAGGAAGCTCTTCAAGAATTTCGGAAACGTAACGCATAAGCTCGTCTATCCCCTGCCCCGTAAGCCCGGACATAAGGAACACCTTTTGCCCCTTGCGGCTTGCATAGCGCTTGATTTTTGCCAACACGGCCTTATCGTAGCCCGTATCTATTTTGTTGCCAACCAAAATCTGGGGACGTGCGGCAAGCTCGGGACTGTATTTTTTTAGCTCTGTATTGATTTTCTTAATATCGTCAAGAGGGTCTTCTCTTTCGGAAGCAGACAGATCAAAGATGTGTAATATAAGACGGCAACGGTCGATATGCCGCAGGAAGTCGTGACCAAGCCCCAAGCCTTCGGAGGCACCCTCTATCAAGCCGGGGATATCTGCTACCACAAAGTCTTTTTCATATATACGCACAACACCCAAATTAGGCGCAAGAGTTGTAAAATGATAATTTGCAACCTTGGGGTTGGCACCGGAAATTTTGGAAAGCAACGTGGATTTGCCCACGTTGGGAAAGCCTGCCAAGCCCACGTCAGCAAGCATTTTAAGCTCTAAGGTAAGCTCTTTATACTCACCCTCAAAGCCGTTTTTGGCAAAACGGGGTACCTGCCTTGTAGCGGTGGCAAAGTGGGTGTTGCCCCAGCCGCCCCTGCCGCCCTTTGCGGCTACGTAAGGCTGTCCGTCGGACATATCGTGTATTACCTTGCCCGTGGCGGTATCCTTTATAACGGTGCCTCTGGGAACAGGCAAATGCAGGTCTGTACCGCTTTTGCCTGCAAATTTTCTGCCTGCGCCGTTGTCCCCGTCCTGCGCCTTGAATTTGCGACGGTTTTTGTAATCCAAAAGGGTATTTGTCCCTTCGTCAACAACAAATACCACGTTGCCGCCCTTGCCGCCGTCGCCGCCGTCGGGGCCGCCCTTTGCTACGTATTTTTCACGGCGGAAGGATACGGCGCCGTCGCCGCCCTTGCCTGCCTTTATAGTTATGGCAACCTTATCTATCATAGATAAAACCTCCGTTAAAATGCATAAAAGTAACGCTTACAGCCATTATTTTTGCCGTTGCACCCATAAAAAAACAAAAGGAGCTTGTCGGGGACAAAATGCCCCGATAAACTCCTTATATGTCGTAAAAAGCTATTTCGCAACAGCCTCAGCATAAATGCTGACCTTTTTCCTGCCGTTCTTCATAGGCTCAAACTTAACAACGCCGTCAGACAATGCAAAAAGTGTATCGTCCTTGCCGATGCCTACGTTTGTACCGGGGTGAATCTTGGTGCCACGCTGACGAACAAGAATGTTGCCTGCAAGAACAAACTGACCGTCTGCTCTCTTAGCGCCGAGACGCTTAGACTCGGAATCTCTGCCGTTTTTGGTAGAACCAACGCCCTTTTTATGTGCGAAAAACTGTATGGATATTCTAAGCATTTCAACTACTCCTTTACAAGAATATTTTGCGGATACTCAGCCGACAAAGCCAAAAGCTCTTGCTTGAAGGCTTCGATAATTTTTGTTGCCGCTTCGTTATCTTCCTTAACGGAAAATTCTATAACGCCGCTTTCTTCATCCACCGATAAATCCGACGGAACGGAAAAGGACGTTTCTATAAGATTAATCGTCAGCATTGTCATTGCGCTGACAGCGGCACAAACAATATCCTGCCCTTCGGGTGCATAGCCGGCATGGCCCTGTACTTTAAAGCCCGTGCATACCGCATCAAGCCCGTAAAACGATGCTATTACCATAAACTGTTATGCTATGGAAACTATCTGAAGCTTTGTATAGGGCTGTCTGTGACCCATGTGCTTCTTTTCGTTCTTCTTGGACTTATAACGGAAAATGTGCAGCTTCTTACCCTTGCCGTTCTTTACAACGTTAGCGGTAACCTTGCAAGCTACTGTGGGAGTACCTACAACAAAACCGTCTGCACCGGAGAATGCAAGTACCTTTTCGAAGGTATAGGTTTCACCTTCTGCAATGTCAAGCTTCTCAACGTAAATGATGTCGCCTTCGCTGACTTTGTACTGCTTCCCGCCTGTTTCAATTATTGCAAACACGAAAAGCACCTACCTTTCTTTTATGTCTCGCTGTCCGGGGGCGTTGCCTAAAACAAGGCACACTTGAAAAGCCCACTCCATGCGGCATTAGCAAGTGTAACACAAAAAACAAGGCGTGTCAATAGTTTTTTCTTCTTTTTATTTATTTATTTTTATATATTGTGCCGAGCACCAGCCCTCAACATAATTTCCGCTTTCACCAACGCCCCAGCAGTATATCCAGCCGTTGGTTGAGCTTGTACTGACAGCCAAAACAGAAGCACCCTCATAAAAAGCATCTGCCGCTTCGTACCCCGTGCCCGGGCCTTTACGCACGTTTAATTTTGTGCCCCCGCAGTTTACCACGGCTTTATAGCCACAGCCTACGGTAAAGCTTGCCGATTTACCCATGTACATAACCTTTACGGTGTGTATGCCCGCCTCGCCGCTGTAGCCGCTGACAGAATAGTTGTTTAAAGTGCTTTTTACGCCGTTTTCATATGTACCCTTTACGGTCATACCTGTAAGGGAAAGACTTTCCCCTACGGTATAAGTTCTTTTGACCGGCAAGGACGTAAGCTCCAGCCCGGTAAGGACGGGCTCTTCCACCTCAACGGCAAAGGAAATAAGCTTACCCCTGCAGCTTGCGGTAATAACCTTTTGCCCTGGCAGGTCGTTATAGCCCGTTAAATAGTATCGGTTTACCACCCGATATTGACCGTTGGTATACTTTACGCCCAGCTTAAAGCCCGTCATATCCAGCATTTCGCCTATATCGTATTTAAGCTTATGGGGCGGTGACAGTATAACCAGCCGTGCCACCGCATTGGCAGGCAGACGGCTTTCCGCCCCGGAGGCAAACCTTAAAATTTGTGCTGCATCGCCAACGGTTACTTTGCCGTCGCTATCAACGTCGGCTGCGTTTGTTGCTTGGGCATTCAAAGCAGCGCCGCCTTTTGAAACGTATTCAAACACCAGCTTGCCGTCTGCGATCGTAATCTTACCGTCGCCGTTTGCATCTCCTTTGCAATAAGGAGATGCTGCCACCGACGTCGGTACAAAAAGTGCAAGGGCAAGAGCCAATGCCACTATTCTTTTAATATGTTTTTTCACGTCTTTTACCTTCCGTCCCCCATGGCGTGCAATGCGGCAAGTGCGTCGCCCAAGCCACCAACGGCGTCTATAAGCCCTTCCTTAACCGCTTCTGCCCCGTCAAGGACCGTTCCGATATCCGTAGTCATCTCATCGGTTGACAGCATAAGCTGTTTTAATCGGGATGCCTTGGCACCTGAATTTTTTACGATAAAGTCAATTATTCTGTCCTGCATTCGCTCAAAATACGCAAAGCTTTGGGGTACGCCGATAACCAAGCCGTTAGTTCTTACCGGATGCAGCGTCATGGTTGCCGACGGCACTATAAAAGAGCGCTTTGCCGCCACAGCCAAGGGGACGCCGATGGAATGGCCGCCGCCCAATATAAGTGAAACCGTAGGCTTTTTCATACCCGCTATAAGCTCTGCTATGGCAAGGCCCGCCTCAACGTCGCCGCCGATGGTGTTGATCAGCACTAAAAGCCCTTTTACGGCAGGGCTTTCCTCTGCCGCCACAAGGGTTGGTATGCATTGCTCGTACTTAGTGGATTTTGCGCCTGCGGGTGCCTCGCAATGGCCCTCTATCTGACCTGCTATTATCAAAGCGTGGATCAACGCTCCACCGCTTTCCATGGTTACACTGCCGTATTCCCCTGCCCTGTCTGCGGCACGCTCCGGTGCGGCAGGAGGAACGCCTGAATCTTCCTTTTCGTTACGGTACATAATAAGCCCCTTTCCTATTGACATGGACTTATTATGACCGTTTTTTTACATTTTAACACAGCGGCGTTAGCTTTTCAAGCCGCAATAGACAAAAGCGGGACATTTTTTGACTTTAAGGGGGTGCCATGATATAATAGTTACGTAAGAGGGCAATTTTGAATGGAGGAGCTATGAAAACCATTAAAATTACCGTAAAAAATAAAATAGCCACGGCACCTGAGGACGCCTTTATCGTTTGCGGCAACAGCGATATTGAGGCGTCCTTTGTATTTGACGACGAATGGGCGGAGGTCGGCACAAAAACCGCAGTTTTTGTCACGTCCGACGGCTGTGCCTTTTACGTTCCTTTAGAGGAAGACGGCTGCCTTGTTCCGCCTTTTTACGGAACAGCTTACGTAAAGATCGGCGTGAAAGCATCTACTGTTTGCACATCTACCGCCGCTACCGTAGTATGCAAGCCCGCAGTTACCGACGAAGCGGCAGGCGACGGCGTTATGAGTCAAAGCGAATACGACGCCCTTTGCCTGCTTTTGGAAAAGCGCATGCCCGCAGGGGGACAAGCAGGGCTGGCGCTTATCAAGGGAAGCGACGGCGACCACGACGTATGTTGGGGGGTACCTGAGCTTTCACACATCTATTGCACTAAGGATGACGTGTACACCAAGCACGAGGTTAAAGACCTTATTTTGGGCAGAGCCGTAAGGCGCAACCTTATACAAAACGCCAATGGAGTGGTGCAGCTTGAGGATGCGTTTGACTATTTGCTGAAGGACGTTTCGGACATAACCTTTAACTGCCCGATTCCGGAGGCAAGCGACGCTCACATAATGCTGACCACCGCCGCCGAGGGCGACGTTTCCGTAAGCTTTACGGGTATTACGGGATACATGGGGCCTGACCCCGCCGAGGCCGGCAACGGCGAGACCTGGGAGTTTGACGTGCTGTACGGTAAATGCATAGGAAGGAAGTGGGACTGAGATGAGCAGATATCGCAGAACCATGCTTAACGATATAGAGCATTTACCAAAGGGGTTTGTAAGCCTTGGCAGCGTAAGCTGTGACGGCACCGTATATTTTGACACGGGCTATGGCGTTTCTTCTTCCGACTGCATAGAATGTACGGTAAGAATGAATGCGGCGACAACCGGCAATATTTTCGGCGCAGTAGACGCCGACGGCAAGGGCTTTGGGCTTTTGCTTGGAAGCAACCGAGTTAAATGCACCCACGGCACCGAGGTTTTTGAGGGCAACGTAGCCATCGGCATAGTAAGCAGGACCTATATATACGGCGACAGCGGACTGTATATAAACGGCACCTTAAGGTGTGCGCCCTTTTCAAGCCAAGAGTTTAAGCTTAACAACAGCCTTTATATAGGTGCAGAAAATGCCGACGGTATTGCTGCACACTTAATAAAAGGAATGATATACGGATTAAACATCTACGGAGGCGACGGCGCATTGCTTCATAAATATGTTCCTTGTAAAAGGACGGCAGATAACGTAGACGGGCTTTTTGACTTGTTGCACCGCCGTTTTTTGGATCCTATCAGTATTTAGGGGGGAACGGTTGTGAAGTTTGAAAGTTACAAAGCTTTTTTTGCCTATACATTGGCGATATTGGCAGGCGTGTTAAACAAACTTGCGGTGCCGTTTGTCGTGCTTTGCCTGCTAATGGCTGCAGACTACTGCACCGGGCTTGTTAAAAGCAAACATACGGGCACCATAAGCTCTCGTACAGGGGTAAAGGGGATAATTAAAAAGCTTTGCTATATGGGTGCTGTAATTGCCGCCGCAGGAGTTGATTACACCATATACTACGTTTCGGGATCGTTGGGTGAAGATGTTAAGTTTAAGTGTATTTTTGTTTTACTTGTAACCTTTTGGCTTATTATCAACGAGTGCATCAGCATACTTGAAAATCTGACCGCAATAGGTGTGCCGCTGCCCGCTTTTTTGCTTGCTGTTGCAAAAAAACTTAAATCCAACGTAGAGACCAAGGGAGAAAAGGAGGACAAAATTGAAAAACAATAGTTTTACCATTTATATATCTCCCGCCAATCACTACAAAAAATACGCCGTAAAAGGATATACCGAAAAAGAGCAGATGGACAAACTTGCACCCTTGCTTGCAAAAGAGCTGGAAAACTACAAGGGGGCGCAGGTTATAATGACAAGCGTTTACGACCCTGACAGAAGCTACACGGGCAGACCGGAGGAAGCAAAACTGAAGGGGTGCGACGTTTACGTGGCGCTGCACAGCAACGCAGGCGGCGGCAAAGGGGCTTGCGTATTTTACCATCCGGATTATCCCCTGTCCCTTAGGATGGCGGTTTCGGTTGTAAAAAAGCTTAATGAAATATGCCCCATAAAAAGCAACAGAGCCACCCAGCCTGCCGTGTACGCCTGGAGCAGAACGAAATGGAATTTCGGTGAGCTTAGGGTGCCTGCAAGCTACGGCATGGCGCCCATTCTTATCGAGCACGAGTTTCACGATACCGTGGAGGGCGCCGAATGGATAATCGGCAATCTGCCGGAAATAGCCGCCGCAGATGCAAAGGCTATAGCAGACGCCTTGGGGCTTGAAAGAAAGCTTATGCCCGGGGACGCAAACGGCGACGGCAAGGTAAACAGCCTGGATGCTGCAACGATTTTGCGATACGATGCAGGGCTTACAAGCCTATCGGAAGAAGAAAAAATCGCCGCCGATATAAACGGCGACGGTAAAGTGAACAGCCTGGATGCCGCACAAATTTTAAAAGCCGATGCAGGTATGTAAACCTCAGCGCAGGGTAAGCGAAGCTCCAACGGAAAGAATCCGTTGGAGCTTTTTTGTTTGGTTTTGGGTATGAGCTTGAAGTTTTTTAGTGAAATCGTTCGCCCCGGCTCACGGTGAAATAATTTGCTTCGTAAATTGTGAAATTTTATGCTTACGCATCAAGTGAAATCAAATCCATCCACCCCACGCCACAGGCGTATCTCGCATTGCGAAGAAATATTTCACCCACCCGCAAGGGTGGATTTAGTTAAAAACGACAGATTCTTTTGAATCTGTCGTTTTCTGGAGCTGGTGGAGGGATTTGAACCCTCGGCCTATTGATTACGAATCAATTGCGCTACCCCTGCGCCACACCAGCATTTAAAAAGCAAGTGTTTAAGCCGTTTTTTTAAAGCCGCACACTTGATTTTTTTAAAGTTGCCCAATTGATTACCCTTGTTTATCCGCAAAAAATCAATACGGGAACTACAAGAGTTGATTATATCATCAACCCGTGAATTTGTCAAGACCTGTTTTTGCATTTATTCACAGCCTTGTTTCCCCCGGCATATCATGTAACATAATTCGTTATCGGAGGGAATTATGTTAACAAATAAAATTGCCGTTATAGGCGGAGACCGCCGCCAGGGCGTTATAGCCGCCGCGTACGCACGGGATGGGCTGGAATGCGCCGTATACGCCCTTGAGGGGATAGATACCGGTAACGCCACCAAATGCACCGACCTTAAGGGTGCTTTAAAAAACGCCGGGGCGGTTATACTTCCGCTGCCCGTCAGCCGTGACGGACAAAGGCTTAATGCACCGGGAGCAGAGGATGTGCCGAGGCTTGAGGATATTGAGCGGCTTGCGGAGAAGGACGCCCTTATATTGGGCGGGATGATTAAAGCCGAAAACTTCCCCACCCACAAGGTGCGTGACTATTACGCCTGCGAAGAGCTTATGCTTTACAACACGCTGCCCACTGCCGAGGGTGCCGTTGCCATCGCCATGAACGAGCTTTCCACCACAATACACGGCACAAAAACCCTTGTTATGGGCTTTGGGCGTGTAGGTAAAGCCCTTGGACTTTTACTTAGAGGCTTTGGTGCAGAGCTTTGGATTGCCACCCGCAACCCTACCGAGGTTGCCGTGTGCGAAATTATGGGCTTTAACGTAATAAGCTACGAAGCCCTTGAGGATGCTATCGGAGAGTTTGGCTTGATATTCAATACCGTACCAAAGGTTATACTTGACAATAAGCTTCTTAAAAAAATCGGTGACCGAGTACCCGTTATAGACCTGGCGACCCATCCCGGCGGTGTGGATGCCGAGGCGGCAAGAGCGCTGGGAAAAAATTTGATTTGGGCGTTGTCTTTGCCGGGAAAGGTGGCACCCATTACCGCCGGAGAATATATTAAAAAATCCATTGACAATATTTTTAAGGAGGAGGGCATGATATGATCGCTTACGCTTTTTGCGGCTCGTTTTGCACCCACAAAAAGTCCCTTGAGCAGCTTAACGACCTGGTGCTTTCGGGCTATGAGGTTCTGCCGATTTTTTCCGAGAAGGTGCAGCATACGGATACCCGCTTTGGCAAAGCCTGCGATTTGATTAACGAAGCCGAGACGATTTGCGCAAGAAAAGGGGTATACACTCTTACCGAAGCAGAACGCCAAATTACCGGGGGCGATATTGAGTGCCTTATTGTAGCACCCTGCACCGGTAACACACTTGCCAAGGCGGCGTTGGGGATAACCGACGGTGTGGTAACCATGGCTATGAAGGCTCATTTACGCAACAAAAAGCCCGTGCTTATTGCCTTTGCCTCCAACGACGCCCTAAGCGGGAACCTTAAAAACATAGCAGCGATGCTTGAAAAGAAAAACGTTTATTTTGTGCCGCTGATGCAAGACGACCCAAAAGCCAAGCCAACCTCACTGGTGTGCGATTGGAACAAGCTTCCGTCTGCGCTGGAGGCAGCACTTTGCGGAAGGCAGTTGCATCCGCTTATAGTTTTGTGATGCAAAAAAGCATATCGGCAGAGAATGCCGATATGCTTTTCGTTGTTTGCAAGAATAAATTATGCAGGGTGATCTCCGAGCTTGTCATTCAACCAAGCCTGCGTCGTACTTAAGTATACACGCAGCGTCAAGGCTGTCTACCTTGAAGTCCTCGTTCACATTCCCCAAAATGTCAAATTCGGTAATCGGCTGATAATTATCATTGCTAAACTCAGTGATAATCTCTGCGTCATACTTAAGTATCCACGCTGCGTCAAGGCTATCTACTTTACCGTCTCCGTTTACGTCTCCGTTTGCGATACTGCCACCGCTTCCTATTACCGGATCACCGTTATCTTCTTCACCCTCCTCCCAAAGCGTCACGTCAAACACTTCGTCAAGCTTGGCGTAGTATATAATTTCGGAAACCGTTGCATCTACCCCTATAAATCCAACCGAGCGCAAGGTCAAAAACTCGTGTCTTTCTGCGGGGACGTGTTTTTCTATAAACGCCTTGTTAACTGCCGATTGCATTTCCATTCGCTTTTTTGTATAGGCGATTGAATAGCCGGTTTCTTCATGTACTTCCCATATTTCAGGGCTGAATTTGTCCAGAGTACCGGGAGCAAGCCCTAATTTTTTCTCGGTATCCTCAATCAACTTAGGTATATATTCGTCTTCATAATGATAGTAATAGGAATAATAGCCGTCTCCGAGCTCGGCGGCGCAAGCATCGACAACGTCTGCCCTCTTAACGCTTGTTATGGTTATTAAAACGTCTACAAGCTCGTCGTCAGCCATCCCGGACATAATTTCCCAAAGTCCATCGTCTATCTTTTTGCGCCAAGCCTCCGTTTCTTCATCGGCTACGGCTTCCGTGGCAGATACGACAAAGATATTAATGCTTATTAACAAAAGCAACAATATCGCCACGGTTGTTTTAATTAAGTTTTTCATAACACCCACTCCTTTCATAATCAATAGAGCCTACCAATCTTGGTCTATCAGCGAATTATATTGCAAAATTTGTGCCGCGTCAAGGCTGTTTACTACGCAGTCCATATTAACGTCGGCAAGCTTTAACTGCTCCGGCGTTAAGGTAAGCATCTCTGCCGCATATTGGTTTATCCATGAGGCATCAAGAGACGTAGTTGCACCGTCGCCGTTCACGTCACCGGGACGCCGCTTATTCCACCAAGCCTGCGTCGTACTTAAGTATCCACGCTGCATCAAGGCTGTCTACCTTGCGGTCGTTGTTTGCGTCGCCAAAGATGTTGTACACCAAGGGCTCGCCGCCGTATTCATCCGGATCCCACCAGTTCCCTTCATCGTCCCAAAGGTCTGCGGGAACGGTGCAGTATTGTATTGCTATGTCACGAATATTCTCATCCGTAAGAAGACCTTTTTCGTATGCCTCCCACAGCTCGTAAATCTCATCGCCTTTTACAGCGTACAGTTCGCTATAGTCATAACAAAACGTATAACCGTTTAACGTATGCGTATAATGCCAACCTGATTCATCAGGATACCCCCAAAGCACATCCCTCATAGCTATAACTTTCCAACCGTTATGCTCGCCGTAATAAGAACCGACTTCTACTCGTTCTATCCCCATGTTAAACGTATCGTCTCCTTTGATATATGTATCCCAAAAAACTTCGCGAACGGCAAGCTCTTCCTCTTCCGTCAGAGTATATTCGACTTTTTTATTAACGAACTCGGTTATCATGCCTGCATCACGCT
>JAZUNS010000112.1:0-9465 GCA_045604285.1 Eubacteriales bacterium | reverse complement strand
GTAGAGATGGAACGGGCTATACTTGCAGGAGATTTTTCAGGGATTTTTCCGCATCTTTGGTGGGTGCTTGGATATGCTGCCGTTCTGCTCGTATTAGCGGTGTTGATGTTCCTGCGACAGATGAAAAAACAGTAATTATCTAGCTTAGAGGATACATGTTTCTTTGCTCAACAATGTAATCACCCTTAAATTTTTACGACAGATTTTACGACAAATGGGACAAAGATATGCCGTTTTATGACAGGTTATGTCTTGCAATGAAAGCAATTTGGATTAACGAAGTCAGAAACTAGCAGGATAAACAAGGTTATAGTATTTATTTCGCCCCAATCCCCACTATGAAGAGTATTGACAAGTAAAAACTAAACAACGGGACTATGGCGTTTTATCGTCATAGTCCCGTTTTATGATAAGTTACAATAGGCAGAAGCCAACTATTGGTCCCATAAATATGGCAATATATATCAAAGTTATCCACGGCTGGTAATCCACATAAAAGCCTTTGAAGGTAAGGCTCCACGGATGCTTTATTATTACCCAACCGAAAACGTCAAAAACTATACATATACCTGCCCAAAGCAATCCCGTAACAAAAGCTTCACGCAAGGTGGGGGCAGTAAGCCCATTCATATAAAAGTATCCGAATAGTGAAAACAAAACTATATTGTAAAGCGGATGCCAGGGCTTGGTTTTTTCGTACCCCTCCCCCATGCTTTCTGCATCCATTGGCTTCATGTGCAGCACGTAAATATTGAAAACCGTGTGCAGGATGCCAACCACGGTAACCAACAGATAGCACACCCAAAACCACAGCATTGACATTGCAAAATTTTGCATTTTTTATCACCTCGATGCTATGCATTATAACACATCCCCTATTTTAATGCAATATTATTTAAAAACTGCGCTGCGATTACTGCCAACTAAAACATTTAAACAAAAAATAGCCTTGTTAAGTAGAAAGCAGGCATGGTATTTTTGTAATTTTTCACAAATTTTGTTATTTTTTATAAAAGTAATGACAACCGTTTCTCAATGTGTTATAATGCTAAAAAGGTTAAGGAGGGGTAGACGTGTTAAAGCTAAGAAAAGGATGCAGTGTTCCTTTCCCTGAAAAGCTATGTGAAGGTTATCAATACTCAAAGCCCTGCTATTATGCTAACGTTGATGCCGATAAAATAGAAAACTTACTTGAGCATTTTGTTTTTATTCATAACGAGCCGTTGTTTTTTATACTTGAGCTACCCTTGTGCAAGGCTGACGAGGAATTGCGCTTTGCCAAAGGTGCCGAGGATTTTGGCAAGGCTGTTTATTATATTGATGGTTGCACTCAGGATGAGGCAATATCCCTGCTTGGTGGATTGGCTGAGCTGCTTATTAACGACGGGCTTTGCTCCTTTGGGTTTGGATGCCACGACAGCAAAGACGAAATTATGGTAGGCAAATATAACCTTGTTACGTTGTACACAAAAACGCCAAAGGAATATACCGGCTTTTTCGAAGAACACAAAATTAACAAGGTTGACAAGCTTTTAACTGCAGCAGATACTTTCTCTACCGATGCCCCCGGCTGTGCCGCACGGGTTGAAACTGACGGAAAAACTGTTTTTGATATACCTGCCCTTTATAAGGATTGGGGCATATATCTTGCCGATAAAAAAGAAAACTGATATAGCAGCCACCGGGTTGTGAATGCAAAGCATTCGATTACACGTCGTTAGGTCTTTGAAGGCGTGTAACCGAATGCTTTTTTTAGGAGTATTTATGAACAATAGAAGGAGCGCGTATTTTGCCCTTGCCTACGCCGCAAACGATGTTGTGCTTATTGTTCTGTGGGTGATGGCGTCTTTTTCGGACAAGCAGTACCTATCCGTAACAGCCTGCTTCGTTGCATTTTTGATTAACGATATTTACGGTTATATTAATTGGCGTCGCATGGAAAAGCGCCAGCAAAGAGAAAAACTACAGTGTACATTTTCTACCGAACGTGTTATAATTAAATAGGGTGAGTTTATGATAAAAGCAGTTTTAATGGACGTAGACAATACGATACTTGACTTTGATGCCTACGTAAAAACGGCAATGAGGGAAGGCTTTGAAAAATTCGGGCTTAAGAAATACGAGGATTATATGTATTCTGTGTTTTTAAGCATAAATACCGAGATGTGGCACGGAATTGAGCAAGACACCCTAAGTTATGAGGAGCTTTTAAAAACCCGTTGGAACCGAATATTTGGCGCTTTGGGCATAAGCTTTGACGGATGTGTGTTTGAAAAGTATTTTAAAGGCAGCCTTTTTGAAAGTGCCATTCCCATAGAAGGTGCCTTTGAGCTGCTTGCATACTTAAAGGAAAAATATATTTTGTGCGTTGCCAGCAACGGCGCATACGCACAGCAGATAAACCGTCTTACCAAGTGCGGGATGATTGGCAGCTTTGACGGGCTTTTTATATCGGAAAAGGTTGGCGCATCAAAGCCTGCAGGTGAATTTTTTGACTATTGCATGGAAGGGATCAATAATATAGGCAAAGTACGTGGTATGAATACGATTATGCCTAATCAGATTATGATGGTGGGAGATTCGTTAAGCTCCGATATTAAGGGGGCTTCCGCCTACGGAATGAAGACCTGCTATTTTGACAAGAACAATAAGGGCTGCGGTAACAGCACGGCTATTGATCATGCTGTCACGTCCCTATTGGAAATCAAACGATTTATATAATGAAAGGGTGCATTTTTCAATGCACCCCTTAATCTATTTTGCCTGGAAGCTGTTAGAATTTGATCCAACGGTTATTGTATAGGTTTGACCGCTGACTATATCGGGACTTGAGAGAATAACCAAGCCAAAGTCCAGATCCGGCGTGTAGGTAATAACAACATTGCCGTTGGCATCTGTAAGCGTTATCTTAGTACCGGCGCTTTGGTTGCCTACGCTTACGGAATATACCCCTTGCGGAGAAGTGCTGAAGGTTTGTGCCATTCCGCCTGAAGCACCCGTACCTATAAAGGTTCCTCCGCTGATGGTTGCCGTTTTGTCATAATCCAGGGTTGCGGTGTCACCCCTTGTGGGGCCGCAAACTACGGTGTGGCCACCGGTTATTTCCAAAGTGCCGTTGGCGTCGATACCGTCACCGGAGGCGTTTATATAAATCTCACCACCGCTGATAACGATACTGCCGTTGCCCGAGGACATCATTCCGCCGCCTTTGGGTCTGCCGCCGGGTCTACCGCCGCCGGGTCCGAAATTATCGTTACCGAAGGCGCCGCCCATACCGCTGGAATCCATACCGCCTGCGGCGTTTATGCCATCATCGGTTGCATAAAGTGAAATTTTACCGCCTTTTACCAATACGTCAAGTGCTTCAAGACCTTCGTAGCATTTGCTGATATTGACGGTACCTGCGTTAACGGTAAGAGTTTCATCAGCATGGAAACCGTCATCACCCGTGCTTATCTCAAAGCTGCCGCCGTTTACCGTTACGGTTGTATTGGAATGCACAGCATCGTCAGCAGTATCAAATACGAAGCTGCCGCTGACGATTTCAATCGATGCGGTTGCCTTTATGCCTTTATAGCTGCCGACGCTGTCGGTTGTACTTGTGCCGCCGTAAAAGCCGCCCATGCCGCCACCGTTGG
This sequence comes from Eubacteriales bacterium, assembly GCA_045604285.1. Taxonomy (GTDB): domain Bacteria; phylum Bacillota; class Clostridia; order Oscillospirales; family CAG-382; genus SIG636. The sequence goes on along the minus strand of JAZUNS010000112.1, from coordinate 5,827 downwards.
ACGTACCGTTGGCGCTGCCACCACCGCTTTTTAGGTTATAGGTTCCGTCCTGTATATAGACGTATCCGCTGGCAGAAATACCGTCACCCTCTGCGGTAATTTTCATATCAGCATAACCTACGTACACGTAACCCTTGGTCGTATCGGTATCGTGCTCTGCTTGAATGCCGTCCTTGCCTGCAGTAATATCGGCAGTTATGCCATTTATTCTTACGCTGTTATTGGCTGAAAATCCATGAGAAGCACAGTTGATTACGTAACTTCCGCCTGCAAGCACCAAATCGTCCTTAGAAACTGCGCCATGACCTGCAGGTGAGGTAAGTGTAAGCTTGCCTTTTCCGTTGATTGTAAGGTCAGTTTTTGAGAATATGGCGCCGTCAATATTATTATCATCTATCTGCGTAAAGGTACCGCCGTTTGCGAGGCTGTTTTCGGTTCCTTCCGCCAAGGTTATAAAGACCTTATTTGCGGAGGGAACGTATATAGGTGCCGAGGTTTTAGAGGTAACGTTTGCACCGTTTAAGACGAGCTGAGGCTTTGCGCTGGCATCACAGTTAACGATTATCATGCCGTTGTTTAAGGTACCGGAGATTACGTAGCACCCTTCATCAATTATCGTAACGGTAGTCCCCTCTATTTTGACAGCGGAGGAATTGCAGGCTATGCTGTCGCCTTGCAGTTTGATTTGGATTGCCGTGGTATTATCGTACTCGGTGCGGGTATCTCTATCCGTAAACATATCGGTTGTATCAACGGAACTCTCCCCCTCTGCAGAGCTTTCGGTAACGGAAGAAGAGTCGCCTGCGCTCTCGGTGGTATCATCAGATATGGGATTGCTTGAGCCGCTGAATTCTTCTATATCCTCATTGCCGCAGGAACAAAACAAAAGCGTTAAAAAAATACACAAGCAAATACATACAATATTTTTGATTTTGTAATAATTCATTGAACTGCTCCTTAACAAATAATACAAGATACGCTTACCTTGCGTTTACTGATAATAACCCACAATAATTAAATTTTGCTGAAAAGTACGAAAGCTATTACAAATATTTTTGGATTATTTCGGCTTGCGCCCGTGGGATTATATACACGTTGTACTCCGGAGGGATAGTGTTATCCCTCCGTTTTGCGTATACAATTTGTCCGTTCATGGTTCCTATATAGTTATCGCTATTTACGGCAACCGTGCTGTTTTGGTAGTATATGTGGATTGGTTCCATAACCTTTTCATCGGTATGCTCCCAAATTTTGCTGTTGCGATAGGTGTAGTCGGTCTTGAAGCTATTTTCTATCTCCGTTATTGCAGACAGCAGTTCGTCGTGTACGTTATTAATTGTGCTTATTGAAACCATGGTGATATTGCCGTCTGAGGGGATCGTTACACCCTTTTTTGCACATAGATAATAGTGGTCACCGTCGGATATAAGAAGGAAATCACGGTTGCTGCCCTTGACCTCGTGAATATGGTCACCGCTTTCTGTCATGGCTATTTGAGGTCCTAAACGGTAATAGCCCGATACGTAAACGTATTCCTCCCCGTGTAGAATAAATCCCTCCGAGGTGGTTATACCGCTACGGTCAAAGCAGAAGATATTATCGAAGAAGTTGTATACACAAAAGGCTGTAGCTGTGGCTACGATAATAGAAATAGCCGAGCGGATTATTCTTTTTGTTGCGCCCTTACCTTTTATGCACCAGCGAATCAATAGTGCAACGATGCCGATGATAACCAGCACTGTAAATGCAAAAAAAACGGTTACAGCTATGTTTGTTGACGTTGCCATAAACGCTGCTCCTTTCATGTATTTATACTATATTATACCATACGTCTGACTTATATTCAACAACAACGTATACGTAAAAAGCTCTGCTGTTAATCACCGCAGAGCTTATACTTTTAATTATTTCTCTTCCTTTGCAGCTTCTTCTTTATTGTAGATCTTAGCTGCATCAACAAGAGTAATTATTGCCATTTCGGCACCGTCACCACGACGGGGACCCAACTTGAGAACTCTGGTATAGCCGCCGTTACGGTCAGCATATACGGGAGAAATCTCGTTAAAGAGCTTATATACAACTGCTTCCTTTTTGATGAAAGCAAGTGCGCGTCTCTTATTTGCAAGGTTATTAACCTTGCCCAGGGTTATCATTTTCTCTGCAAGGGCGCTTACTTCCTTTGCCCTTGTGAGTGTAGTTTCTATCTTACCGTTTTCAAGCAGAAATGTTACCATACCCTTGAGCATAGCCATTCTGTGATCGGTCTTTCTGCCAAGCTTTCTTGTTCCGGGCATTACATTTGCCTCCTTTTATCAGAATGTTTAGTCTTCGGTCTTCTTAAGTGTAAGCCCAAGAGACTGAAGTTTTTGTATCACTTCTTCCAAGGACTTCTTACCGAGGTTTCTTACCTTGATCATATCTTCTTCTGACTTGTTGGTCAGGTCTTCAACAGTGTCGATACCTGCGCGTTTAAGGCAGTTGAAGCTTCTTACGGACATATCCAACTCTTCAATGGTCATTTCAAGGACTTTTTCCTTAATGGTTTCTTCCCTGTCAACCATTACGGGAGCGTTCTTTGCTTCATCGGAAAGCTCTACGAACAGATTAAGGTGCTCGCAAAGGATCTTTGCTGCAAAGGAAACTGCTTCCTTAGCATTGATGATGCCGTTAGTGCCTATGGTAAGTGTCAATTTATCAAAATCGGTGATATTGCCAACGCGGGTATTTTCTACAGTATAGTTAGCGCTATATACGGGAGTATAGATAGAATCCGTATAGATAGTGCCAAGTACAGACTGGCTGTTCTGCTTGTTTTTGTCAGCGGATACATAGCCCCTGCCGTGGTCGAAGGTTATTTCCATATAGAATTCGTTACCTTCTTCTACGGTTGCTATGGGATGGTCCTTGTTAAGGATTTCTATATCGCTGTCTACCTGAATGTCACCTGCGGTGATCTGAGCAAAACCGCTGCCTTCAACTATAACCGTCTTGGGACCGTTGCAGTGAAGCTTAGCTACGATGCCTTTAACGTTCATAACTATTTCGGTTATGTCTTCTTTCACACCGGGAACAGTAGATATTTCATGAAGAGCCCCGTCGATCTTTATACATGTAGCCGCAACGCCGGGTAAGGAGCTTAAAAGTACTCGTCTAAGCGAGTTGCCGAGGGTTGTACCGTAACCGCGCTCAAGGGGTTCAATGACAAAAGTGCCGTGTTTGCCGTCCTCGCTAAGGTCGGCTGTAACTATGTTCGGTCTCTCTATCTCAATCATCTGTTTACCTCCTGTTGAAATGGACAGCCGTTAAATTGGTTTAACGGTGCAATTACTATTACTTGGAGTACAACTCTACTATCAGATGCTCCTCGATGGGGAAATCAATGTCTTCTCTGGTGGGAAGTGCTGCGATAGTAGCTACTGCATTTGCTGCGTCAAGCTCTATCCATGCGGGTACTGACCTTCCGGAGATATTTTCGATAAGCATTTTAATGAGTGCGCTCTTACGGCTGCTTTCCTTAACGGAAATAACATCACCCTTCTTAACGAGTATGGAAGGAATGTTAGCCTTCTTACCGTTAATCTGGAAATGGCCGTGGCGAACAAGCTGACGTGCCTGACGACGGCTGTCTGCCATACCCATACGGTAAACAACGTTGTCAAGTCTGGTCTCAATCATAGTAAGAAGGTTTTCACCGGTCTGACCGGGCTTATTATCAGCCTTCTCAAAATAATTGTTAAACTGCTTCTCTAAAATACCATAGTACCTTCTTGCCTTCTGCTTTTCACGAAGCTGGAGGCCGTATTCTTTTACTCTCTTTCTGCCGGCGCCTGCACCGTGCTGGCCGGGAGCCTTTGCTCTTCTAACCAGAGGGCATTTGTCGGATGTGCACTTGTCGCCCTTGAGGAACAACTTGGTGTTCTCTCTACGGCAAAGTCTGCATGCAGGACCTGTATATCTTGCCATTTTGTAAAATCCTCCTAATTAATATAAGACTTATACGCGTCTTCTCTTGGGCGGACGGCAACCGTTGTGAGGAATGGGGGTTACATCCTTAATGGATACAACGTCCAAACCGGCAACCTGAAGCGCACGGATTGCTGCTTCTCTACCTTGACCGGGACCCTTTACATATACTTCAACAGTCTTAAGGCCGTGTTCCATAGCTGCCTTTGCTGCTGTTTCTGCTGCCATCTGCGCTGCAAAAGGAGTAGATTTACGGGAACCTCTGTAACCGAGTTCGCCTGCGGAAGCCCAGCTTATGGCATTACCGTTGGTATCGGAAATGGTTACTATTGTGTTGTTGAAGCTGGAACGGATGTGTGCTGCACCGCGCTCTATATTTTTACGCTCACGACGCTTTTTGCTGACAACCTTTTTAGCTTTTGCCATATCTACATTTCCCTCCTATTACTTCTTCTTGTTCGCGATGGTCTTTGCGGGACCTTTGCGTGTTCTTGCGTTGGTCTTAGTTCTTTGACCTCTTACGGGAAGACCTCTTCTGTGACGTCTGCCACGGTAGCAGTCAATTTCTACCATTCTCTTTATGTTAAGGGCAACTTCTCTTCTGAGGTCACCTTCAACCATGTAATCTCTTTCGATTACTTCACGAAGCTTGGCAACATCGTCTTCGGTTAAATCCTTTACACGGGTGTCGGGATTTATACCGGTCTTCTCAAGTATTTCGTTAGAGCGTGCTCTGCCGATACCGAAAATGTAGGTAAGGCCGATTTCTACGCGCTTTGCGTTGGGAATATCAACACCGGATATACGAGCCATTATTACACCTCTCTTTAACCTTGTTTTTGCTTATGCTTGGGGTTTTTCCAAATAACCATTATTTTGCCTTTTCTCTTGATGATCTTGCACTTTTCGCAGATCTTTTTTACAGAAGGCCTAACTTTCATTTCATTACCTCCATAGGCTTATTTATGCCTGAATGTTATCCTTCCTTGAGTCAAGTCATATACAGAAACCTCTACGGTTACTGCATCGCCCTGCAATATCTTTATATAATGCATACGCATTTTACCGGATATATGGGCGGTTATGATATGACCGTTGGAAAGCTTTACTTTAAACATAGTGTTGGGTAAAACCTCTGTCACTACGCCTTCGAATTCAATAACATCGTCTTTAGCCAGAATGAATCCCTCCGTTAATTAAGTCGATTCTTGACCGTTTTGCTCTTTTACGTTACGCAGATAGCTGCGAAGAGCTTTATTGGTCATCGGACCGCTGTGTGCGGCTTTCTCAATGAATACAATATGCTTAAATTGCTTGCGCTTGGGTTTTTGCACTTTTCTGCGCCTGCCATCGGCTAGTAGAAGTTTGTCTTCTTCAATACCTACAACACACATTAAAGTGCCCTTGTCATGCCCCGCGATTGATAGAACGGGGCGCCCCGTATAATCCATGCTGCACCCGCCTTATGCAAGTTCAGTAAGGATGACGGCGCCGTTATCTGTTACGGCAATAGTGTTTTCATAATGGGCAGACAGCTTACCGTCTGCAGTCACAACGGTCCAACCGTCGGACAAAACCTTTACACCGTATACACCGACATTAACCATTGGCTCTATCGCCAAAGCCATGCCGCTACGCAGCCGCACGCCTCTTCCGGCGGTTCCGAAGTTTGGGATGCTGGGGTCTTCGTGAAGCTCTCTGCCAACACCGTGACCTACAAAGTCCCTTACAACCGAAAAGCCGTTGCTTTCCACAACTTCCTGCACGGCTGCGGAAACATCACCAAGGCGGGCTTCGGGAACAGCTTTTGCTATTCCTTTATAGAAGCTTTCTTCTGTTACGGAGATAAGCTTTTTTGCCTCGG
>JAZUNS010000111.1:0-18494 GCA_045604285.1 Eubacteriales bacterium | reverse complement strand
ATACTGCCTTATAGGAGATTTCGATTACGTATTCTTCCTTAAGGCCCTGGTCGAAGTTAGAAGTAGCGTAGCTTACGGTTACTTCCTGCATATTGGGGGTGGACTTGTCGGTAGCTTCTACGCCGCCGAGGCCCTGGCCGTTACCCATATCACATGCATCGTCCCAAGACTCGGTCATGCCGGGGTGAGAAACACACTCGGATGCGAGAGTAGAGGAGAAGGTGATGTATCTGGTATCGAACAAATAGCTGATTGCGTATGCGCTGGGGCAGCCGCCGCCAACGTCGGTAAAGGTGTAATCAGAGAAAGTGTAAGTGATGGTGAAGGTGTCACCAACAGTTACCTGAGTAGGAGCAACGATAGTCAAGTTACCGGGGGTGCCGCCATTATCGGGAATGGAGGGGGCAACAATCGTCTGAGTATCAGCAGCTCCAACGCTAAGAACCGGGTATGCGGACAGCAGAGAAACTACCATCATAACCGAGAGAATAAGCGCTATTGTGCGTCTTTTCATTAGGTTTCCTCCTAATTAATAATTTTTCTTTTCGCTTTCCCAAAATTAAGCAAAACATACCCTTCTCCCCACCTTTATCGTGCGGAGCAGGTGAAAATGAACGACCGAGCGGGCTAAAATGCAGAAAACCCGACGGTTATACACTTGTATGTACTATAATAATACCGCAAAATAGCTGTTTTGTCAAGGGTTTTGCCCTTAAATTATACATTGTGCATTGTAAAAATTAAATTTTTTTGTGCAAAATGCTGAATTTATTTTTGGTTAAAACTTAAAAGAAACCCGTTGTTTTTTGGTAGTTTGGCACAATTTTTGTTTTCTTTAGGCTGCAGATAGACCTTGATTTTTAGTTTTTACTATATATTGTATTGTATTGGGAGTATAATACATAGGCGTTTTGCTTAAATAATTGGAGTTTTGCACAAGAAGCCCACTTTTTTTCCGCATCTGTACTAAGTTTTCCACATTAAATAGGGTTTTGCAAAGAAAAAGAAACCGCCTATTGGCGGGGGCAATTATTATGCAATATCTAAGCTATCGGCTAAGAATTAGAAGTTGGAAAGAGAACCCTTAGCGTAGTTGAGAATCTTAGCATAGTCAAGACCGTTAACAACAGCGAGGTTGGGCTGCATTACGTTAGCGGCGAGGAGCTGGTTGCCGGTAAGAGTGGTGGTCTTCTTAGCGTGGTTGAGAGCACGTGCATAGTCAAGACCGTTGATGTTGCCGTCGCCGGTAACGTCACCGTAAACGATAATGGTGAGAGTCTTGCTTACACCATTGATGGTGGAGGTGATGGTACGGCCGGTGGTAGCCTTAGCGGTATCAGCAACTGCAGTACCGGTAGCGGTAGCGATTGCAAGGTCGGTGTCGATGAAGAGAGCCTTGATTGCGGAAGCTGTCTTAACGCCAGCCTTGAATATAAGGAGACCCTTAGTAGCGTCAACAGTTACGTAAGTGTTGTCAGCGCCTTCTGCGAAGGTGAAGTGTTCTGCTGCTACAACTACTTCAGAGAAGGAAGCAGTGATGGTAGTATCAACGGTAACGATGCCGCTGGTTACGTCCCAAGCAGAGAATTCATAACCGTCGTTAGCAACGGGAGTAGGATAGGTTACGGTGCTGAGGTCAGTGCCGTAAGCAACTTGTACAGAGGTGGTGCCGGTGAGGGTACCGCCGTTGCCTGCTACGAAGGTGATGTTAACCATAATCTGTTCGTACTGAGCAGTTACGGTGAGGTCAGAAGAAACTGCGGTGAAGTCTGCATCCCAGCCGGTGAAGGTCCAGCCTTCTACTGCGGGTGCTTCGGGAGCGGTTGCAGCAGTGCCTGCTTCAACAGTCTGTTCTTCAATGGTGTTACCGTCCTTGTCAACGAAGGTTACGTTGTAGTATACGGTTTCTTCGGGGATGGTGAGGGTGAAGCTGTCGCCCTTACCGTATGCGTTCTGGTGAGATACGGTTGCATCTGCACCCTGGTATGCTGCACCGTAGAGGTAGCAGTCACCAGCGTAAGAGGAAAGCTGACGGTCGTCTACAGAGAAGGTGAAGGATTCGCCTGCAGAGAATGCGCCGTCCTTAGCGGAGAAGTAGTAAGTGAAGCTGATGTTATCTTCGGGGAGGAGGCCTTCCTTAGCGCAGTTCTTGGTATCGATACTGTAGGTAAGGTAGATGAAGCCTTCGCCGTAGGACATCTTATCGTTCTTGTTTGCGTGGCCATCGGGAAGATCAGCGGGACCTGCGAGGGTGCCGTCTTCAAGGATAACTGCGTATGCCTTACAAAGACCCTTAACTGCCTTGTAGGTGAGCTCGAACGTACCAACGCCGGGGATGGTGGTGGAGGTAGTATAGGTGGGCCAACCGGATACAGGGAGAGGATCTGCGCTGCCCTGAACACCGTTGAGGTGGGTACCGGTTACAAATGCGGGAACGAGGTTAGCTTCGTCGAAGCATACACGACCTTCGAAGGATGCCAAGCCGTAAGGAATCTTAGCGGTATCAGCCCAATCGTAGGTTATAACAACCTTGATGTATTCGTCTTCTACGAATTCAGAAAGGTCAGCGCCGTCGGGATCGAAGTTACCAACTTCTGCGGAAACGTCAAAGCTCCAAACCTGTTCATAGTAAATGGTGGAGGAAACGTTGGAAGAAGGATCTTCGGAAGAAGGATCTTCAGAAGAAGGATCTTCGGAAGAAGAAGGTTCTACGCCGATGTTGGTATAATCAGATTTACCAATTATTTCGATTTCATCCATGTAGTATCTGTAAACGGTCTTGGGGATAACGATCTTAACGAAGCGAACGTTACCGGTGAGATCGCCAACAGCGAACTGTGCCTTGTAGGTTACGTAGCCGGTATAGGTGGTTTCGGTAACGTCGCCTGCCCAACGAGTGGTTTCAGCGCCATAGGTGCCGCTGTAGTCACCGAAGGAAACCTTAATGTTGTTAACGATGCCGTAATCTTCGGAACCGCCGTGTACCATGGAGTTGATAACGATCTGGTCGATGTCGCCGTAAACTGCAGCGAGGTCGAAGATTATTTCAATCTGCTTAACGTTGTCATAAGTTGCGGAACCAAGGATACCAACCCAAGCGGTATCGGTGTAGTTGCCGGTAGCGTAAGTGCCATCGTTCAACTGACCCTTGCCGTAAACGCCTGCTGCGGTTGCGCCGTGGGTGTCGTCAGCATAGGTAGCGTTGTCCCAAGGGAAGTAGGATGCGTTTGCACCGTACTGATAGTAGCCGTTGGGTGCATAGTTGGTAGCGGTGGTGGAGGTTATAACATCTTCACTTGCGCTGATGCTGGAAGAATCAACGGAAGACTCTTCGGGGATCTCGGGAACGGTTGCAGAACCGCCAACCCAGATTTCGTCCAGACCGAGCATGTAAGAGGTGAAGGTGATGGAAACCTGAACGTACTGTGCGGAAACAGCAGCGCCGAATACGTAAGAAAATTCATAGGACGTGCCATCAGCATTGAGGGTCTGAACTTCGGTAACGGAAGCTGCAGTGTAGGTCAAACCGTCGGTAGAAGTAGAAACTGCTACTGCGGTGGGAAGACCAAAGGAAGTACCTGCAATGGGAACGTTGTAAAGGGTTACGTATGCAACATCACTCTTAGCTGCGGGAAGAGTAAGAGTATAGGTGTAAACGTTGGTCTTGCCGGTAGTACCGGTTACGGAAACGGTCTTGAAGTTGGTACCAACGCTGGAACCGTCACCTTCATAACCGTCGGTAAGCCAGTTACTGGTTGCGTCGTTCTGGTTTTCGTTTCTGTAGGTAGGATCAGCTTCGGTGCCGTCAACAGTCTTGGTTACGGTGTAGGTTGCGCCGTAAGCATAGTTGCCGTCAACAAGGGTGGGAGGAGCAACGGTTTCTATAGCGGTAGAAGTACCGGTTGCTGCATAGTTGTAAATGCCGAGTTCGGAAATACCGGTAAGGTACTTGTTGGAAACGAAGGATACCTTAACGTACTGAGCAGAAGTAGCGGTGAAGTTAAAAGCAAAGCTCTTAACGCCGGTAGTTTCGTCAGCAAGGGTATAACCGGTGGTGTTGGTATAAACGTCAGTGTAAGTAGAATTATCAGAGCTTACGGAAACGGTAGCAGCGTCGATACTACCGTAGCTGCCGCCGGTACCTGCGTTATAGAAAAGGGAAAGGTAAACGCCGGCAACGTCGGTCTTTACGGAACCGAGGTCATAGGTGAAAGCGTAGGTAGCACCGCCGCCCAAAAGTTTAACGGTTTCGCCATAAGCGGTAACTTCTGCGCCATCGGTCATAATAGTGAGAGCGCCCTGGGTAGTTGCGTCATAGTCTGTGCCGCCCTTTGTTACAGCAATGGGGGTCAGACCGGAAGCATAGTTAGTGTCTGCAGCACTTGCCATCATGGGGTAAGCAGCGAAAAGGCTGAGAACCATCATAACAGCGAGAAGCATAGACACGCGACGAATAGAATTTTTCATGCATCTTCCTCCTGATTTCATGATTAATTTCTGCATTTTTTTGGTCAACCCACACCCCACACGGAGCCACGGCTTGGGAAAGCGAATTTCAAGCCCGCAAACACCGCACAAGATATGTGCCGACCGACCGAGAACACCCCTTTTTGTGGATAAACCCGGCCGCTGGGGACAATATTCTATTATCTTGTAACTGATTATATAAGAAAAAACAGACCGTGTCAATAGGTTTTTGGCAAAAACACGAATTATTTTAGTGAATTAAACTGCACCTATATACACATTAAACAAAGCGCTTTTGACGTTTTTGTGCAAAACGCCGAAAGCGCAATTTTGGGTTAAATCATCTGCTCCGGTTGATCCCACAGCCTTATATCGCTTAACGCCTTAAGCTGATAAAACTTGCCCTTTAATGCCATAAGCTCGTCGTAGGTGCCGTTTTCCACAGCCACGCCGTCCTCCATAACTATGATGCGGTCGGCGTTGCGGATGGTGGACAGACGGTGTGCCACAACGAAGGTGGTGCGGTCCTTAACAAGCCCGTTTATTGCCTGCTGCACCAGGTATTCGGAGTAATTGTCCAGAGCGCTGGTGGCTTCGTCCAGAATAAGTATGCCGGGATTGCGTATAATGGCACGGGCGATGGATATGCGCTGCTTTTGCCCGCCCGACAGCTTGTCGCCGTGCTCGCCGATGACGGTTTCGACACCGTCGGTAAGGCGGGGCAGGAATTCGTCGATATTGGCAAGCTTGGTTACACGGGCAAGCTCCTTGGGGCTTACGTTATCCATGCCGTAGGTTATGTTTTCCTTTACGGTGCCGGTAAACAGTATGCTGCTTTGGGGCACCACGGAGATGTGGTGGCGGTAGGAGGACAGATTAAGCTCTTTTATATCCTTGCCGTCCACAAGCACCTGTCCCTCGGTGGCAGGCAAAAAGCCTATTATCATATTCATAACGGTGCTTTTGCCCGAGCCCGAGGAGCCCACGAAGGCGATGCACTCGCCGGGGTTGGCGGTAAATGACAGATTTTTTACCACAAGCTCGTCACCGTCGGGATAACGGTAGGAGACGTTTTTAAACTCTATCTTACCCTTAAGCTGTTTAACCTTTTGTTTGCCTCGGTTATCCTCTACCTTATCGGAAAGGACTATTTCCGATACGCTTTTTATAGACTCCAGCCCTTTGGTTAGCTGAGGATAGATGTTTACAAGGTTTTGCACGCTGGAGCTTATGGAGGCGAAGTAGGTTTGGAATATTACTATGTCCCCCGCAGGCATATAGCCCTTTATGGCAAGCCATGCGGTAAACATAAGACACACGCCGCTTAGCGCCTGGCTTATTACCCAGGTGATAGAGCCGAAGTAGGCGTTTACACGGTCCAACTGAAGGCCGCTGCGCTTAAGCTTGGTTATGTTTTCTTCTAAGTTTTGAATCTCGTGGGATTCCAGCCCGTGGGCTTTGGTAACGGGGATCATCTCCAGCATGGTGGCAACCTTGGCAGAGATATCCTCTGATTCCTTACGGAAATGACGGTTAGTCTCACGCATGCGCTTATTGAACACACGCACAAGGATTACGTTAGCGGGAACCACCGCCAAAAAGAACAGCGCCACAAAGGGGCTTTTGTAAATGGTTATGCCCATGGAAACGGCAATACCTATAACGCTGGGCAGAACGCTTTTGATAAGATGGGCGTTGAGGAACTCGATAGCCTCGATATCACGCATAAACTTGGACTGCACCCTGCCCGACTCTATCTCCTTATGATAAGAAATGGATAGGTGCTGCAGCTTTTTGATAAGAGTGTTTCTAAGCCCTGCGCCCACGGTACGCAGGATGGAATCGGTGTATTTGCTGTAAAGGATGTGCATGGGTATGTTTTGTGCCAGCAAAACCGCCAGCAGCCCCATGTATGCCCAAACGGTTTTCATGCCTTCCGAGCCGTAGGTTGAAACCTGATTTATAATGGATGCGGTTATTACGGGGATTATCCACACCGGGCTTGCCTTTATTATATATAATAAGGAAGAGATTAGTATTTTTCGGCGGTTTTGTTTAAGCAATCCCTTAAGCACACGCATCCCGCCGCCGGTGTGTTTTGGGTCGTCCTCAAACAACGGCTCGTAATCGGGGATATAATTATCCTCTGCGTTGATTTTTGGTGTCTTTTTGTTTTCCATAAGCTTTATTCCTTACCCGTAAGCTTTTTGTGATACTCGTGGGCGGCGGTTTCTGTTTTATTGTTGCCGTATTCGTAATAAACACGGCCCTTGATGCCATCGGGAAGATATTGCTGTTTTACGTAATGGTTGGGATAATCGTGGGGGTATTTATAGCCTTGGGCACGTTTTTCGCCCTCTCCGTCGGCGTGGACGTTTTGCAAATGACGGGGAACCGGCCCTGCCAGCCCTGCGGAGATATCCTTGTACGCCCTATCGTAGGCAAGGTAGGCAGAGTTGGACTTTGGCAGGGTTGCCAGGTATATTGCCGCCTCTACCAAGGGCAGGCGTGCTTCGGGCATACCAAGGCGGTGCGCCGATTCTACGCAAGCGTTAACAACCGCCACAGCCATGGGTGCGGCAAGGCCTATATCCTCGCTGGCGGCGCAAAGCAGTCGGCGGCATACGGCGTTAAGGTCGCCGCCGGTAAGGGCGCGGCACAGATAATGCACGGCGGCGTCGGGGTCGCTGCCCCTTATGGACTTGTGCAGGGCGGAAAGACAGTCAAAATGCTGGCCGCCCCCACGGTCGAAGTAAAGACCCGCCATGGCGGCAAGCTCCTCTGCTACGGAGGGTGACAGCACGTCCCCGCAGGAGAAAAAGACGCTTTCCAAAAGCCCCAGTGCTTTTCTTACGTCACCGCCGGAGGAAGAGGCTATTTGCAAAAGCAAGGCGTCGTCTGCCTGCTTTTCGCCGTACTCCTCGGAAAGCAGGGCAAGCCCCCGCCTTAAAACCGGCACTATCTCCTTAGGTGCTACGCTTTTAAACTCGAAAACTGCCGAGCGGGAAAGCAGCGCAGGATAGATGCAGAAAAAGGGGTTGTCCGTAGTGGAGCAAATAAGGGTAACCCTGCCGTCCTCTACGTACTCAAGCAAGGATTGCTGCTGTTTTTTATTAAAATACTGTATTTCGTCAATATACAAAAGAATGCCGCCCTGACCTGCCAGGGTGCCGCTGGCGGTAAGCGCCGCCTTAATATCCGTAAGGGAGGCGGTGGTGGCGTTTATGCGCTGTAAATATTTGCCGCTTTTGCGGGCGATAATATCCGCAACGGTGGTTTTACCCGTACCGGGCGGGCCGTAAAACACCATGGAGGGGCAATGGCCTGCGGCAAGCATACGGCGCAGGGGGCTGTTTTCACCCAAAAGATGCTTTTGGCCTGCAACGCCGTCAAAATCCTTTGGTCTGGCTTTATCTGCTAAAGGCATGGTGTTGCCTCCTTTCTTTGTGAAGTATAGCACCCCAAAAACCCTTTGTCAATAAACGGTTGACAAATTCCAAGCGGGCTGTTAAAATATCCCCATAGAAGGGGAAATTTTGGCTTTTTGGTAGCGTTTTTCTCCAAAAGAAAAGAGGACGTAAAAAATGACAGCCTTGGTTACAAAACAAGTTGTTTCCTTATTTATAATAATGATAGTGGGCTTCGTTGCCTCGGGCATAGGCTTTTTTGATAAGCGTGCCTCCGACGGGATGAGCAAGCTTTTGGTTTACGTTACCAATCCCTTGCTTATATTTATGGCGTTTACCAACAGCGGCAAGGGGCGGCTGGGTGAGATGCTTACCGTTGTGGGCTGCAGTGCAATTATACACATAGCACTTACGTTAATTGCCCTGCTGTTTTTTAGAAACAAGCCCCCCAGAGAGGCCAACGCCCTGCGTTTTTCCCTTATTTTCTCTAACTGCGGATACATGGGATACCCCATACTTGCCGCTGTGTTCCCCGAAAACGGCTTGTTTTACGGGGCGTGCTACGTTTTGTTTTTTAATTTGTATATGTGGACCGTGGGCGTATTTATGCTTTCCGCCGGTAAGCGGGGCGCTACGGCGGTTTCCCTGCGCAGGGCTTTTCTTAACCCCGGCATTATTGCGGCGGTATTGGGGCTTGTGCTTTCCCTTACGGGTATAGGCCTGCCCTCTGTGGTCAGCACGGCGTTTAACTCCGTTGCCGACCTTACCTTCCCCATGGCGATGCTTATTTTGGGCAATATGCTTAAGGAAGCACCCCTTAAAAAGCTTGTGGCTTATCCTGCTGCCTACGGCATAGCCTTTTTAAAGATGCTTATGCTGCCCCTGCTTGTGCTTTTGATTTGCGGGGTGTTTAAGGTGGCTACGGGTACGGCGTATATTTGCGTTATCATGGCGGCAATGCCCGTGGCGGCAAAGGCGCCCATCCTGGCGGATAACTACGGGGCGGATAAGACGGCGGCGCTTTCTGCCGTTGCCCTTACAACGATCGTTTCGATATTTACCATACCCCTTGTGCTTTCGCTTACAAAGGCAATACTCGGTGCATAGATTTTTATAACGGAGGAATATTATGGGTATAATAGTTGGTATAGACGTGGGCGGAAGCACCACGAAAATAGCAGGCGTTAAAAACGGGGAGGTAATATCGCCCATGATGACCCGTGCAACGGACCCGGTTGCCTCCCTTTACGGGGCTTTCGGTAAGTTTACCGCCGTTAACGGAATAGCCCTGTCCTCCATAGATAAGCTGGTGGTTACGGGGGTTGGCAGCGTTTTTGCAGGGGAAGAGATCTTTGGCCTGCCCGCCATACACGCCACCGAGTTTGTGGCGGTCGGCAGGGGCGGCAGCTATCTTTCCGGCTTGGAAAGAGCTCTTGTGGTAAGCATGGGCACCGGCACTGCGCTGGTTTACTGCAACAACGGCAAGGCAGAGCATTTGGGCGGCACCGGCGTAGGCGGCGGCACCCTTGTGGGGCTTGCCAAAAAGCTTATCGGTACCACCGACGTGCTGGCGATTGAAGCCTTGGCGGAAAACGGCGACAAAAACCTTATTGACCTTACGGTTAACGACCTTACGGAAAAGGATATAGGCCCTACCCTTCCTTCCTCGATGACCGCATCCAATTTCGGCAAGATAGGCGACCTGGTTAAAAGCGAGGATATTGCCGCAGGTATTTTAAACATGATATACGAGACGGTGGCTGTAATGGCAAGGTTTGCCGCCATGTCCAAGGACGTTAAGGATATAGTGCTTACGGGCAGACTTT
Source organism: Eubacteriales bacterium (assembly GCA_045604285.1). GTDB lineage: Bacteria > Bacillota > Clostridia > Oscillospirales > CAG-382 > SIG636. The sequence goes on along the minus strand of JAZUNS010000111.1, from coordinate 8,794 downwards.
CCGCCCTTAAAAGTGCAAAGCTTGCCTTTAAGGTGCTTAGCGAGACCTTTGGCGTAAACTTTGTTATCCCCGAAAACAGCGAGTACGCCACCGTAATAGGTGCGGCGCTTACAAGCTACGAAAAATAAAGGAAAAGTATGATAAACGTAGGCTACAACAAAAAAATATTTGCCCTGTTTTTAGACAGGGCAAGGGGCGACCGTGTACTTAGACAGTACGCAAAGGAATGTGATATAAGCTACGTTCAGCTTAGAAAGCTGGAGCTTTGCAAGCAGGATAGCCCCCCCGGAATAAAGCTGCTTAAAAAGATGGCAGACCATGCGGCAAACGACGTTACCTATGAGGACCTGCTTTCTATTTGCGGGTACAGGGATGAATCTGCCCTTAAGCAAAGGGAAAACCCCATTATTGAAAAGATGGAAAAGCTTACCGCATCCAAGCAAAAGCTGCTTTTGGATTTTGCCGACCTGCTTGCAAAGCAGGAGGATTAAAAGAACAGCAACACCGCAAGGGCTATAAGTATAAGGTCGTTGTCGGGCTCGCCATCCATAAGTATCAGCAGGGCTATGGCAAGAATAAGCAGATCCTCTGTATCTATCCCGCCAAAAAGCTTCTTTTTGCCGCTTTTATGGGGGCTGTGGGCAAGCGCCTCCTCTGCGGGGGGCGGCGCCATTTGGTTTTCCTCATAGCTGCGCTCGTATTCCTTAAGCATCCCGTCGGATTCTATGCCTCTGTCGTAACCACGGCTATACATTGGTACGGATTCTCCCTTCATATATTTTTCATGTTTCGGTAAACGCTTGCAACGGTTATGGCGCTGCGGGCGGTTTCCAGCTTTTTGCGGCGGCTTTCCTTAAGGAATGGCGCCAGCGCCGAAAGCAACGCCAGCCCTTTATCGGCATTGGCGGGCAGCATTTGCCCATAGCTTGCCGCAGGCTGGGCGGGCGGCGGCTCGGGCAGGGGGTCACCCTTTACCAACGACGCTATTTTTTCCATAAGCTCCGGGTTGGAAAGCACGCTTCTAAGCTTATCATCCATGGTTTTTCCGCCTTTCCAAGGTTTCATATATTTGCTGTGATTTTTCCTTGCCCGCACGGTTGATAAGCGCCTCTATCTCCTGATTGCTCATGGAGGAAAGCATCTTTTTTACCTTGGCGGGGTCGCCTGCAAGGTTGGCGGCGCGCTTTGGGTCGGCGCCTAATACCTTTGTTATATCAAAAATCAGGCTGCTTAGCTCTTTATCGGATAAATTATTAAGGTCTTTATAGTTGTTTTGCATAAGGTAAAACTCCTTTTTTAAAAGTTTATGCCGGGTAAACAACGATTATTACGGAGGTAGCGTACAATGAATCTTTGCAAGCCCTATCGCAGTGCCGTTCAGGCAATATTTATAATAGTTTTTACGGTGCTTTTGGCGTTGACCTCCGTTGCTTTTTCAAGGTTTTACCCCGATATTTCCTGGGTGTTTTTAGGTGCGGCGGCGGTTTTTACGACAGTTGGCTTCGGCGTGCTGTACCGCTTTTCGGTTATGGAGTACGAGTACGGCCTGGAAGGCAGCGTGCTTTTTGTAAGGCGCTTTAACGGCGTGCGGTGGCGCACGGTGTTCTCTCTTAAGCTAACGGCAGAGGTAGAGCTTACCACCGCAAAAAAGGAGTGCAAAAGGCTTAAGGGCGTTTGCCACAGACAAAACCTTTCTGCCGCAACGGCTTTTGTTATTTACGAGCAGGCAGGCAAAAAACGGTATATGGAGTTTGAGCCCAACCGCATTTTTTATAAAATAGTGCGGGATAAGCTGGGCAAAATTAAAGAGCAAGCGTCAAATTAACCTGCAACACGGCGTCCACCGCCGTGTTTTTCTTTTGCCCTAAAATATCCCTCTACTTTTTTATCACACATTTTCAATCCTTCCTCCCCATATCTCCGACCCACTTTACCCCTATACAAAAACCCCCGTATTTTCTGCGGACAATCCGAACGCAGTGAGTAGTGGGGTGTGTTGTGGGGGTATTGTCACCCCATGGAAGGCAACCCTTCCTCCGCCTCGCCGTAGACGGCGTTAAGCTTCTCCCACGTTAGGGCGCCCACTATGCCGTCCACCGTAAGCCCATAGGCGTTTTGGAAGGCGTAGATGGCATCCCTTGTGTTAACGCCGAAGATACCGTCAACCTCCACCGCAGGCACCGCCGGGTTATAGCGGTTTATTACGTTTAACAGCTCTTGAATATAGTACACGTTATCTCCACGGGCGCCCCTTTGCAGTGGCGTACCGGGATATGGGCGTGGCCATCCCCCTACCTCTCCGCCGTAAAGGGGCGGCGATTGAACGCCCCCTACTTCGATATAAAGCCGTGTTATCTCGTCCCATGTAGTACGATCCACGCTGCCGTTTTGGGTTAGCCCCAGCAAGCCCTGTAAAACAGTTACGGCGCCTTGAGTATCCGTATCGTAAATACCGTTAAGGGTTATCGTAGGCACCTGGGGGAACTGCCCCGAACGGGATATGGCATTTATATACCATTGTATCCGCAGCACGTTGGGGCCTTTGTCACCGGATACGAGGGGGTTGCCGGGGTAGACGCCGCTTTGCAGCTCTTCCCCCTCGCTTTCAAGCTGGGCAAGCCGCTTTACGGCGTTGTAAACGTAAAGGATCTTGTACCAGGTGGCTTCGTCCACGTCCCCCGTTTGCCCGATGCCGAAGGTCTGCTGAAATACCCGCACCGCCCGCTGGGTATCGGTGTTGTAGTTCCCCTCGGGCAGGAGTATAAAGGGAATTGCGGGGTAGTTTATGGCAATACGGTTAAGACGGTTTTGCACCGTTTGCACGTCGGCACCCATACTGCCCAAGGTAAGCGGTGCGCCGGGGTAGCTGTCCGGCTGGTCGGTTACGGTTTGGGCTTGGCGCAGCTCGATATTTTGCCCGTAGTAGTAGCGCACTATCTCTATGGGGGTGTAGCCCTGCTGTGCCAGGGTAACGGTCCCCCATTGGGAAAGCCCCGTGCAGGCGCTTTTTACGCCGTCGCAAAATTGGGCAAAGATGGGCTCTATAAACCCGCTGCGGGCGATGTATATATCAAAAATCCCGTCTACTATCGCCTCTACGTTGGCAAAAACCTCCCGTCGGTGTACGTAGTATTGGTCAAAAGCGGGGGAGGCGGAAACGTCAAAGTCGTACCCTTGGGAGGGGTACCACTCGGTATAAAGCCGATTAAGCACAAAGGTCACCTCGGCGTGGATGTTTGCCATCAGGGCTTCTTCGGGCCAGGTGGGGTATATCTCGCTGCAGGCAACGCTTTTTATGTAATCCATAAAGGGTACGGTTACGTTTACCGCATTGGAGCCGGGCTGACCCAGATGGACGGTTACCGTTTCGGGGATGACCACCTGCGCCCCATTCTGAGTGGCAAAGGCTGTTGCCGCACCGCCACCTGCCGTGGGCGCAGGCTGAAACAGATCGTGGGGCGGCACGGTTATGCGGTCCTCGGTTGCGCCGTCGGCATCCTCAAGACGGACCAAATCGTAAGCGCAAACGCTGTCAATGCCGTCAAAAACGTGTATGCCGTAAACCGTTATGGTTACGTAACCCGCCATGCTTATGCGCAGATCGTACACCGCAAAGGGGCGCACCGGCGGGTTGGGGGTTAGGGAAAAGCTTTTGTTGGGCGCAGGCACCGATATCCGCACGGTACCGCTGCGGTCGGTGGTATAGCTTTCGCCCCTGTTAAGTACCTCTACCGTGGCACCCGCAAGGAAAAGCCGCCCTTCCATGTGGGTAAGCCTTACCGTTATGGTGCCTCTGGCACCCATGTAGCTGTTCATAGAAATCACCTCTTATCTGCAATATATGCAAAAGGGCGGACAAAAGACACCTTTGCCGTTGACAAGGGTGGAAAAATGTGCTAAAATTCCCGAGTAAAGAATATAAAACGGCGGATGGGGCGCTTTTGCGCCCCTTGTCGGAAAGACCCCCAATGCAGAATCAACACATTAAACTCCGTATTTTCCGCAAGTGCCGATGTTAATCGGCGCGCGCGAACGAACGTGAGCAATGGGGTGTTTTTTCGGGGATAAGGAAACCGCGGTGCAAATCCGTGACAACAGCCATTGCCGTAAAAGTCGGAATGCTTATCCCGCCGTTAAATGCAAACGCACCCTTGGGCAAACGAAGGGGGCGGCGCAAAACCACGGAGTGTGCTGTTACAGGGGGCAGTATGCCGTGGCGTGGTGTGCTGTCCTTCTTTGGGAAGGGCGGCTTTTGTTTATTCTTTTCGATATTTTTATAACGAAAAGGAGAAAAATTATGAAGAAACTTTTACCCTTGCTTTTGTGCCTTGCAATGATATGCACGGCGTTTATAGGCTGCGACAGCGGCGTTGATGGAGAAAGCTCCTCTACGGCAAGCGAAGCCCCCGCAACAAGCAACACCAACAGCAGCGAAGAGGAGGCTACCTCCGACCAGGGCAAAGACCTGCCCGCCATGTGGGACAACGCCACCTATAAGGAGGACGTTACCCTGGGCGAAGGCGCAAAGACCGTTACCGTTAAGGTAGAGGCGGAGGGCCACAGCATAAACGTGACCGTTAAAACCGACGCCGCCACCCTTGGCGAAGCACTTTTGGCGCTTAACCTTATTGCGGGTGAAGAGGGTGCCTACGGGCTTTACGTAAAGACCGTTAACGGCATACTTGCCGACTACGACGTGGACGGCACCTATTGGGGCTTTTACCAAAACGGTGAATACATGATGACCGGCGTTGACGCAACCAATATATCCGGTGGAGAAAGCTTTGAGCTTGTCCGCACGAAATAAGGGTCTGACCCTGCGTGAGATGGCTGTTTTTGCCATGTTCGGCACGCTTATGGTCATATCCAAAAAAATACTTGAGTTTGCACCGAACATACACCTTTTGGGTATGTTTACCATATTGCTTACCTTGTGCTACCGCACCAAGGCGCTTATCCCCCTGTATATTTACGTGTTTCTTAACGGACTTATAGAAGGCTTTAATCTGTGGTGGATGCCGTACCTTTATATATGGACCCTGCTGTGGGGTGCGGCAATGCTTATCCCCCGTGGGTTAAGCCCCAAGCTTGGCGCCGTTATATATCCCCTGCTGTGCGGCTTGCACGGCTTTGCCTTTGGTGCTCTTTACGCCCCGGCACAAGCCCTTATGTTTGGCTTTGGGTGGGAGCAGACCGTGGCATGGATAATAGCCGGCCTGCCCTTTGACCTTATACACGGCGTGGGCAATTTAGCGGCGGGGCTGTTGATACTGCCCCTTTATCGGGTGATGGTACGGATAGACCCCACGGCAAGAAAAAACTCGGTTAAAAAAAGCGCATAAACCCAAGGAAATAACGCCCCGCATTTTTGCAATTAAACCGGCAAAAAATGCGGGGTATTATTGTATGAGGGCTTGACAATATGAAGGTTGCGGTGTATAATAACTCCGTATCATAATGTTTTGGAGGATGCCCCATGAAAAAGTTAGGTTATCTTTTACTGACCCTGTTATTAGCTGTCTGTTTGATAAGCGTTGCAGGTTGTAACGAAACCGAAATCGTAGAAAAAGGCAACGGCTACGAATTGGTTTACAGTATGTTTGGTGACGGTGACACTCTTGCCGTTACAAAGCTTAAGGGTAAAATGCCTGAAAAGCTTGAGATCCCCGCAGAAGTGCAGGGCTATAAGGTTACACATATATATGATAAATGTTTTGAGGGTCAAACTGCTCTTAAAGAGGTTGTTTTGCCCGATACCATTACAAGCATAAGGGAGAAGGCGTTTAGCTCTTGTTCCAATCTTGAATCCATAAATCTGCCTAACGGTATTACCGAAATCGGCGACACTGCATTTATGGGCTGTTCCTCCCTTGTAATTACCGAGCTTCCCGATAGTCTTACCAAGGTTGGCGTTATGGCATTTAAAGACTGCGTTAAGCTTGAAAAGATCGATCTGCCCGCAGGCGCTTCCGTTGCACTTGAAGCGTTTAGGGGTTGTACCGGCGCTACTTCCATAAGCTTCAACAGCGCAACCGTTGAAGAAAGCGCATTTTTCGGCTGCTCTTCCGCAACCACCCTTACTTTGGGTGATAAGGTTAAGGAAATAGGCAAGACCGCATTTTACGGCTGCTCTTCCTTGAAGGAAGTTACCCTGCCCGACAGCGTTACCGTTGTTGGTGAAGGCGCATTTTACAACTGCGAAAGCATTACCAAGCTTGACCTTGGCAACGCCCTTACCACTATTTCCGGTACCGCATTTTATAACTGCAAGGGCTTAACCTCCGTTACCCTGCCCGAAACCCTTACCACCATTGGCTTTAACGCCTTCCATAGCTGTGCGGGCATTACCGAGGTTACCACCCCCGCAAGCCTTACCGAAATTGGCGACGGTGCATTCCTTGACTGCAAGGGCATCACCAAGCTTACCCTTAACGAAGGCCTCGTTTCCATAGGCGCTAACGCATTTATGGGTTGTGAAGGCATAAGCGAGCTTTCCGTTCCCAAGTCCGTTACCACTATCGAAGGCGGCGCATTCTCCGGCGCAAGCTTCACTTCCGTTTCCGTGTACAGAGGTCTTAACGAATACGGCGTTGAAGGCTCCTTCTTAGGCTGTGACAAGCTTACCAAGGTTGTTCTTCTTGCCAACCCCGATGAAAACGGCAACGTAAGCATTGCAGGCGGCGCATTCAACGGCTACAGCAATATAACCGAGTTTGAGCTTCCCGAAGGCATCACCTCCATCGGCATTGACGCATTTACCGATACCGGCTATTATAACGACATAAACAATTGGGATGGCGGCAACGTTCTTTACGTAGGCGGCTACCTTATAACCGCAAGAAACGAAGTTGTTGAGCTTGACGGCAAAGAAATTGAAGCCGTAAGCGGCGTTTACACCGTAAAGGACGGCACCGTAGGTATTGCGGCAAGCGCATTTAACGGCTGTGAAGCACTTACCGATATAGTTCTTGGCGAAAGCGTTAAGCACGTAAACGCAGGTGCGTTTAACGGCTGTACCGCATTGGTTAACGTAACCGTAGGCAGCGGTCTTGAAACCGTAGGCGAAGGCGCATTTAAAGATTGTGCTGCAATAACCGCTATTTCTCTGCCCGACAGCGTTACCACCCTTGGCGCATCCGCATTTGAAAACTGTGCCGCACTTACCGGCGTTACCCTTGGCAACGGCATCACCGCTATTGACGCCAACACCTTTAAGGGCTGTGAAGCGCTGACCTCCTTCTCCGTTCCCGACAGCGTAACCGCTATCGGCAACAACGCTTTTGAGTCTTGCTTTGCACTTACCGGCGTTACCATGAACGCAGTTGAAACCATCGGCACCTCTGCTTTCCAAAACTGTAATTCTCTTACCTCCGTAGCACTTCCCGCTACCGTAACCGCTATTGCAGACAGCACCTTTGAATCCTGCACCTCCCTTACCTCCTTGGCATTGGACAACGTAGTATCCATAGGTATGAACGCATTTAAGGGCTGTACCGCATTCAGCAGCGCTTCCCTTTCTCCCGAGCTTTCTCAGATAGGTGAGGCTGCCTTTGCAGGTACCGCAATTTATACCGACCCCGCTAACTGGAGCGACGGTATCTTCTACATCAACGGCAAGTACGTTATAGAGGCTGAAACCTCTGCCAGCGGCGACATCGTTATTAAAGACGGCGCAACCTTTATAGCAGGCAACGCCCTTTCCGGCTGTAACAAGATCACCTCCGTTACCATACCCGACAGCGTTATTGCCATTGGCGAAAGCGCATTCAGCAACTGCACCGGTCTTACCAAGGTAACCTTCGGCGCAGGCATTAAGGAAATAGGCAAAAAGGCATTCTACGGCTGTAAGGCACTTGCAGCAGCAACCCTGCCCGAAAGCGTAACCGTTCTTGGTGAAAGCGCATTTGAAAACTGTGTGGCTCTTACCTCCGTTAAGCTTCCCGGCGTTACCGAGATCCAGCTTAACACCTTTAAGGAATGCAACAAGCTTGCAACCGTTACCTTTGCAGAAAACCTCACCTCTATAGGTGATTGCGCATTTGAAAACTGCGCTATCGAATCCCTCGCCTTCCCCGAAGGCTTTGAAAGATTGGGCAGCTACGCATTCAACGGCTGTACCCAGCTTAACAAGGGTAACATAACCGGCCTTATGAACGTTAAGGTTATCGGCGTTGACGCATTCAAGAACACCAAGCTTACCACTACCGAAGGTAACTGGGAAGGCGGCGCTATCCGTGACGAAGAGACCAACGAAGTTATCGGCTACAACGGCGGCATCAACGTTGAAAGCAACAAGCTTCTGCTTGTAGTTTCCTCCGCTAACAGCGGCAACTACAACATGGGCAAGAACATTACCAAGGTTGCTGACTACGCCTTTGAAGGCTGTGCAGACATTAAGTCTATTTGGATCCCCGCAAGCGTAACCCACCTGCCCGCCACCGCAATTGAAGGTCTTACCGGTCTTAGCACCATCAATTACGCAGGCACCGAAGAACAGTGGGCAAGCCTTGTTGAAGCAATGGGCATCGAAACCGGCGTTACCGTTAACTACGGCGCAAAGGCAGAATAAGAAATACCCCAAACAAACACCCCATTGCTCATTTCATTCGCAACGGGGACCCCGGATTTGATACGAGGGAATCACCATTTTTGTTCGTTCGCACCTTCGCGCCGATTTTACAAATCGGCACTCGCAAAAACTAATGTGTCTTTTCTGCGGCGCATGTCCGCAGAAAAGACGTTATTTTATCTCATTGCTCACTACGTTCGCAGTAGAGGAAAGTCGGATCGTAGC
>JAZUNS010000110.1:0-13996 GCA_045604285.1 Eubacteriales bacterium | reverse complement strand
GGTGCGAACGAACAAAAATGGTGTTTCCCCCGTATCAAATCCCGGGGTCCCCCGCAAAAGCGTAGCTTTTGTGGGGGTGTATTATTTGTACCACTCTTCAATCAGCGGACGGAAGGATACGGGATATTTGATAACTCCCATTGCACCGTCGGCGGCGCCATCTTCCAGCTCCAGCAGGCGCACCAATTCGCCCTTTATGGGGTTGGGGCGGAAAATGCCTTTTTCGTGTGCCATGGTAAACCCAAAGCGCTCGTAAAATCTATGTCCGTAGACCAAAATCATTTTTTCGCTGCGTTCCTTGGCAATACGTATGCCCTCACTTACCAGCATGGTACCTGCTTTTATTCCTCGGTACTCCTTAAACACCGCCAAAGGCGCAAGTATAAGGGCGGGTACGCTGCTTACGGGGGATTCTATTGTTATTCGGCTGAACAAAATATGCCCAACCACCTTGCCCTCATGCTCTGCAACCAGGGATAACGTCGGGTCGTAACCCTCTTCGGTGCGTAAATTTCTTATAAGCTTGCTTTCCCAATCGTGGCCAAAAGCAAGGTCGTGTATTTTGTCTATGGTTTCAAAATCCTCAGGACGTTCCTGTCTTATTATCATTATCCGTTCCTCCTATACTTCAATATCGGGTATAAAGCCCTGCTCTATAAGCAGGCGAGTCATTGTAACCTCTCTTATGGTTTTGCGGTGCTTTTCGCTGTCGCTGTTCCAATCCGTGGGGGTAATATAGCCGTAGGCGGGACAACATAGGCTTTCCATATACGGCGGCAGGTAGAGGTCTGCTATAAGCTTACTGCGCTTCATGTGGTAAAGGGAGGTTATCAGCAACACCTTTTTTGCCTTTTCATAGCCGATGCTGCGCCCGATGGCAAGAGCGCCGCAAACCATGTTCTCCTCGGTGGTGGTTGCCAGGTTATCTCTTATTATGCTTTCCTCGGGCATCCCCAGCTCACCTGCAAGTCGTGCCATGCTGTCCGCTTCGGTCATTCTGCCGTAAACGGTGTCCCAATAAACCCCGCCGGAAAACACAGCGTAATCGCAAAGCCCTTTGCGGTATAGCTCTGCCGCCTTGGGTACACGGTCGATCAACGGACACATTCCCCCAAGCACCAGCATACAATCGCCCTTTTCGTCGCTTTTATCCTCCACGTTTTCAAACACAATTTTTTGCACCACTTCTTCGTCTATCTCATGGTCTTTAATTAAAGATAGCTTCATAATTTTCTCCCTTTGCAAAATACGCCCCCGATTTAACGGAGGCGTTATTTTTATAAAACCTTGGACAAAAACTCAACCAAACGGGGATGCTTGGGATGATTAAATATCTGCTCGGGCACTCCCTGCTCGATTATATGGCCCTTATCCATAAACATAATGCGGTCAGCCACCTCACGGGCAAAGCCCATCTCGTGGGTAACTATAACCATGGTCATGCCCTCATCGGCAACCTGCTTAATAAGGTCAAGCACTTCGCCAACCATTTCCGGGTCAAGGGCGCTGGTAGGCTCGTCAAACAGCATAACCTTGGGGTTCATTGCCAATGCACGCACTATGGCTATACGCTGCTTTTGCCCACCGGAAAGGGTAGAGGGATAGCAATTTGCCTTGTCGGCAAGCCCGATTCGCTCAAGCAAGCGCATTGCGTTAGCCTCTGCCTCTGCCTTTATCTGCTTAACGGCGGGGCTAAACGGATTAAACCTTTCTAAACCCAGCTCCGATTTAGCTATGTGGATAGGCGCAAGGGTAATATTTTCCAACACGGTCTTGTTGTTAAACAAGTTAAACTGCTGAAAAACCATGCCTATATGTCTGCGGCTAAGGTTAATATCCACCTTAAGGTCTGCAAGGTCCTTGCCCTCGAAGATAATAGAGCCGGAGGTGGGATCCTCCAAACAGTTAAGGCAACGCAAAAACGTGCTTTTGCCGCTGCCGGAGGGGCCGATAACCGCAACCTTTTCCCCGGCATGGATGGTTTCGCTGATGTTGTCAAGGACGGTAAGCTCACCGTAAACCTTTCTAAGGTTAACGACTTCTATCAACTTTCGCCAACCTCCTTTCCAACAGCTTGATACCAAGGGTAATAATTATTACCAAAAACAGGTATATAAGTGCCAGCATAAGATAGGGGATAATATACTCGTAATTGGAGCTGCCTATGTCCTTAAACGCCTTGGTAAGGTCAACAACGGTAATAAAGCTTGCAACCGAGGTTTCCTTAATCAAAACGATAAACTCGTTACCAAGGGTAGGCAGAATATTCTTAATTGCCTGGGGAATTACAACCTTCATCATAGAAGTGCTGAAGCTTAAGCCCACTGCCCTTGCCGCTTCAAGCTGGCCGGGGTCCACTGCCTGAATACCGCTGCGCATTATTTCGGATATGTAAGCGCCGCTGTTCATGCCGAATATTATAATAGCCGCATTTATCGCCGCTAATTTTATATCCAGCGCAGGGAACAATACAAAGTAGCCTATAAGCAGTTGCACAACAATGGGGGTTCCGCGAAAGAACCCCACATATACGTCGCAAACAGCCGCTATTATTTTAATTACCCAATTTGTCTTGGGAACTACCTTGGCGGCAGAAATAAGGGTGCCTAAAACAATACCTATAAGCAAACCCAGCACGGCTATTTCCAAAGTTGCAATCAGGCCGTCCACAACGGTTTCCCAACCGTTGTAGGTTATGAATTTTTCATAAAATACGTCCCATTTTGCCTGCATGATTTATTTGCCAAGCTCCTTAAGTTTTGCTACAAGCTCTTCGGTGGTCTTGCAACCGTCAAAGGTGGTATCGTCCTTACCGCATACGATAACCTGGTAAGCTTCGGTATAGTAAGCGGTGCTGAAGGAAACAACCTTTTCACGGGCGGGGTTGATGGTCATTGCGGCAATACCAACGTCAACGCCGTTCTTGCCCAAAGCGGTGGTGATAGAGTCAAACTCCATATCAACAATAACAAGCTCCATACCAAGCTCATCAGCGATAAGCTTAGCTATTTCCATATCAATGCCTGCAAAGCTGTCGCCAACCTTAAATTCAAAGGGAGCAAATGCAGCGTTGGTAGCAACAACAAGCTGTTCCTTGCTTGTATCAATTTCTACCTTGGGGATGGTAGCGCCTTCCCAGCTTTCTGCGTTGTCGTCGTTAACGTTTGCATATTTATCAAATATAGCGTCAACCTCGGCAGCCTTTTCTTCAAGCACCTTGTTGATCTTGGCAAGCAGCTCGGGCTGTGCCTTATCAACGGCTACACCGTAGGATTCGGTGGTAAGGGGTATCTCAATCATCTTGGTGCCTTCGTTAGCGGCAACAAGCTCTCTTGCAACGTCGCCATCGATAACAACGTAATCAATATTGCCGGACTTAAGGTCTGCCATAGCAAGACCGCCGTTTTCGTAACCGTTAACCTTAACGTTGCTAAAGCCTTCAAAGCCCCAGCTTTGGTCGCCTGCCATATAGAAATAACCGGTGGTGCCGTTCTGAACGCCTACGGTAATTTCATCGTCACCGCCGCAAGCGGTAAAGGTAAGCAGGGATGCCGTCATCATAACAGCAAGAAGAATGCACAATAACTTTTTCATGGTTAAAACTCCTCTAAAAAATAATTTTACAGTAAAACCTGTAAGTTGTGCGTATATTATACATTATTACTGTATACTTGTCAAGGGTATGTTCAAAACTGTGTACGCCATTGACAAACACTTTGCTTTGTGCTATTATAAAAATCGGAGGAGTTGTTCCCTATGAGCAAAAAACGCATTTTCCTTATAATTCTTGACAGCTTCGGCATAGGTGCAATGCCCGACGCCGCAGACTACGGCGACAAGGGAGCCAACACCCTTGCAGGTATCCGCAATTCCAAGGAGTTTTACGCTCCCAACCTTAAAGCCTTGGGTCTTTTTAACATAAAGGGCGTAGGTGGCGGAGTTGCCGCCCCAAAGGCAGCTTACTGCCGTTTGGCAGAGGCTTCCAAGGGCAAGGATACAATAGTGGGTCACTGGGAAATATGCGGCATTGTTTCGGAACACCCCATGCCAACCTATCCCCACGGTTTCCCTAAGGAGGTTACCGATGGCTTTACCGCCCTTACGGGGAAGGATATCCTTTGCAACAAGCCCTATTCAGGGACCGAGGTTATAAAGGATTACGGCAAGCAGCACGTGGATACGGGGGCGCTTATAGTGTACACCTCGGCAGACAGCGTCTTTCAGATCGCTGCCCATGAGGATGTGGTCCCCGTGGAAGAGCTGTATGAGTATTGCGAAGTCGCACGCAAAATGCTTAAGGGCAAGCACGGCGTAGGCAGGGTAATAGCCCGCCCCTTTGCAGGGGAGGAGGGAAGCTATTTCCGTACCCCTCGCCGCAGGGATTACGCCTTGGCACCAACCAAGCCCACCGTGCTTGATATAATAAAGGAAAGCGGCAAGCAGGTAATTGCTGTGGGCAAGATAAACGATATCTTTGCGGGCAAGGGCATAACCGCCTACTACAAAACCAAAAACAACACCGAGGGGATGGAGCTTACCTCTCGCCTCCAAGGCGAGGATTTTGAGGGGCTTTGCTTTGTTAACCTTGTGGATTTTGATATGATTTACGGCCATCGCAGGGACGTGGCGGGTTATGCCGCCGCCGTGACCGAGTTTGACCGCTGGCTGGGCGACTTTATGGAAAATATGCGACCGGAGGACGTGCTTATGATAAGCGGCGACCACGGCTGCGACCCTTCCTACACCCACACCGACCACACAAGAGAGTACGTGCCCCTTTTGATATACGGCGAGGGTATAAAGCCCGTTGATTTGGGCGAGGGCGCCGGCTTTGCGCTTACGGGTAACACCGTGTGCCAACTTTTGGACATATCCGTACCCAACGACGGGGACGGGTTTGCAAATATAATAATGTAAAAATTGAGAGGAAAACAACACTATGCTCACCGACGTACAAATTGCAAGAGAAGCAAAAATGCTTCCCATTACTCAAGTTGCTGCCAAGCTTGGTATAAACGTTGACGATTTGGAGCTTTACGGCAAGTATAAGGCTAAGCTTTCCGAAAACGTAGAAAAGGCTTTTGCAGACCGTCCCGACGGTAAGCTCGTTCTTGTAACGGCAATAAGTCCTACCCCTGCAGGCGAGGGTAAGACCACTACCACCGTAAGCATCGGCCAGGCTATGGAGCATATCGGTAAAAATGCAATTATCGCCCTGCGTGAGCCTTCCTTGGGCCCCGTGTTCGGCGTTAAGGGCGGCGCAGCAGGCGGCGGCTATTCTCAGGTTGTGCCTATGGAGGATATCAACCTTCACTTCACCGGTGATTTTCACGCAATAACCAGCGCAAACAACCTTCTTTGCGCCATGATAGATAACCATTTGCAGCAGGGCAACGCCCTGGGCATCAACCCCAAGCGCATAATTTTTAAGCGTGCCATGGATATGAACGACCGTGCCCTAAGAAACATAGTTGTGGGCTTGGGCGGCAAGGCAGACGGCGTCACCCGTGAGGACGGCTTCCTTATAACCGTTGCTTCCGAGATAATGGCAGTCCTTTGTCTGGCAGAGGACTTGGCAGACCTTAAAAAACGCCTTGGCAATATCCTCGTTGCGTATAAGTATGACGGCAGCCCCGTTTACTGCCGTGATATCAACGCACAGGGTGCAATGACCGCACTGCTTAAGGAGGCTATCAAGCCCAACCTGGTTCAAACCTTGGAAAACACCCCCTGCATAATCCACGGCGGTCCTTTTGCAAACATCGCCCACGGCTGTAACTCCGTAAAGGCAACTAAGCTTGCTCTTAAGATGGCAGATTACTGCATTACCGAGGCGGGCTTCGGCTCTGACCTGGGTGCGGAAAAGTTCTTGGATATCAAGTGCCGTGTTTCCGGTCTTCGTCCCTCTGCAATAGTTCTTGTTGCCACCATCCGTGCCCTTAAGTACAACGGCGGCGTTAAGAAGGAAGACCTTAAAACCGAAAACGTAGAAGCTCTTAAAAATGGTATATGCAACCTTGGCGCCCATATCGATTCCCTTAAGGCGTTCGGTATGCCCGTTATAGTTGCAATAAACCATTTCTATGCCGATACCGAGGCAGAGATAAACGTAGTTAAGGAATACTGTGCGGAAAAGGGCGTTAAGGCAGTTGAAGCCCGCGGCTTTGCCGAAGGCGGCAAGGGCGCAACCGAGCTGGCACAGGCAGTTTGCGATGCGTGCGAAGAGCCTGCAACCCTTAACTTCAGCTATCCCGACGAGTATTCCATAAAAGAAAAGCTTATTGCCCTTGCAAAGCGTGTATACCGTGCAGAAGGCGTTGACTTCAGCCCCGCAGCTTCTTCCGCAATTGCCGAGATAGAAGCCCTTGGCTACGGCAACCTGCCCGTTTGCGTGGCAAAAACTCAGTATAGTATTTCCGACGATCCCGCTAAGCTGGGCGCCCCCACCGGTCACCGCATTTCCATAAAGGAAGTTCGTGTTTCCGCAGGTGCAGGCTTCGTGGTAGCTCTTGCAGGCCCCATAATGACCATGCCCGGCCTTCCCAAAAAGCCTGCGGCAGAGGCTATTGACGTGGACGAAAACGGTTTTATCGACGGATTGTTTTAAGGAGCAATTATGGCAGAAAAATGCTACTATTCCAAAAACGAGGCAGAGACAGAAGAAATAGCAACTACCCTTGCAAAAAAACTGGCCCCCGGCGATACCTTGGCGCTTTACGGTCAAATGGGCGCAGGCAAGACCGCTTTTGTAAGGGGCTTGGTAAAGCATTTGCTGCCTAATTGCGTGCGGCTGGTTCACAGCCCCACCTTTGCCATCGTTAACGAATACGTCGGCAAAGAATTTTCAATGTATCATTTTGATTTTTACAGAATAAAGGATGAAGAGGATCTTTATTCCGTGGCCTTTTACGATTATTTTGACCGTGGAGGCATAATCGTTACCGAATGGAGCGAGCTGTTCGATTACCTTTTGCCCGCCGACAAAAAAACGGTACGCATAGAAAAGGACGGAGAAAGCGGGAGGCGTATTTATGCTGATTTTGGCGATTGATACAACTGCAGTCACCGCTACGGCGGCGGCAGCGATATACGAGGGCGGACAGATCAAGCGTTATTCCCTGGCGTCCGTCAATAACGGGCTTACCCATAGCGAAACTCTTTTTCCTTTGATAGATAACGCTCTTACCTCCCTTGGCAAAACCGTTGCAGAGGTTGAGCTTTTCGGCGTTTCCGCAGGGCCGGGCTCTTTCACCGGCGTGCGCATAGGCGTTGCCGCTGTTAAGGGGCTTGCCTTCGACGGCAGACCCATAGCCCGTGTTTCCGCACCTGAGGCATTGGCAGAAAACGTCGGCGCCGACGGAATAATTTGCCCCTTGATGGATGCAAGACGCAACGTTTTTTATAACGCAATGTTCAGCCGTAAGGACGGCGTGCTTACCCGCCTTACACCTGATAGAGCAATTTCTGCCGAGGAGCTTGACGCCGAGATAGAGCAGTACGGAAAAGTATATATCTGCGGCGACGGTGCCGCCCTTTATCAAAGCCTGCACAAGGGCAGCGGAACGGTGGTTCCCCCTTCTGCAAGCGAAAGGTATCAAAACGCCCTTTCCGTTGCGGTTTGCGCCGCAAAGCAGTGGGAGGCGGGCAACACGGTAACGGCGGCAGAGCTGTCACCGATCTATTTGCGTAAGCCTCAAGCCGAGCGTGAGAGGGAAGAAAGACTTAAAAAGGAGAATCAACAATGAAAATAGTTATAGCCGCCGACCACGGTGGGTACGATATTAAGGAAGCGATAATAGCAAAGCTCTCCTCCAAGGGCTTTGAGCTGGAGGATTTGGGTACCGATAACGGCGAAACCTCCGTAGATTATCCCGTTTTTGCAAAGGCCCTTTGCAAAAAGCTTCAAAACGGTGAAGCCGAGCTTGGCATACTCTGCTGCGGCACCGGCATAGGTATGTCTATGACCGCCAATAAGCAAAAGGGAATAAGAGCAGCAGTGCTTTCCGATGCATTTTCTGCAGAGATGACCCGTCGCCACAACAACGCTAACGTTTTGTGTCTTGGCGGCAGAGTCCTTTCGGCAGAGCAGGCGGTTGCCTTGGCAGAGCTGTTCGTTACCACCCCCTTTGAGGGCGGCAGACATCAGCGCCGTATAGACATGATGGAAGACTAACGTTTTTTACTCAGGGGGATTAAGGTGATGAAAAAAAGCCACCGCAGCGGCAAGAGGAAGCCGACAGCATCGCCCTCCAAGGGGTTAGAGCAGGTAACCTCTGATTTTGCCGTAGGCAGCGTTCCCAACGTTTCAACGGAAAAAAACTTTAAAAAGCGCATGGCACGCTTTGCTAACTCTAAGGTGGTAATAACGCTTGCCGTGCTTATGACCCTTTCTGCCATCCTTTCGATTTTCAGACCCTATTTATTGCCAATAAACTGCTTTCTTACGGCAGAGCGTACGGCAATGGCGGCGTGCCTGTGGGTGGTTTACGCCACCGGCGGTAAGCGCGGCATGGGCGTTTTCGCCTGGCTTTCGGTTGTCGAGACTGTTCTGGCATCCCTGCTTATGGCGTTTTTCGCTTGCTTTGTAGGCTGCGGTATGTTTTCAATGCAGTTTTTGGTCACCGGGCAGGAGGATTACGTGCGTCTTATTAAAAACGCAGGTATGTGGGCGGTTATTCCCGGGCTTGCGGCGCTTGCCGTTGCCTACTGCGTTTTCTTGTTTAAGCGTCACGAAAGATTGGTTTGCTGTAACCTGCGTGATGCACTCAGATACGGCTTCGCCTTCGATAGGGGCAGCATCGTATTCACCCGCAACTGCATTATAGTTGCCATAGCTATGCCTGTGCTGTATATCTTAAGGGGCGTTTTCGGCGACCTTGAGGGGGTAAGCCTCCTTTCTAACGGTGCAAAGGCTTTTTACAATGCGGTTTTGCCCGTGGGCAAGGGCTATTGGCTTAACCTTGTAAGCGTTTTGGTGCATTCGGTTGCCTTGGGCATCAGCGGTGCAATAACGGTAAAATATTCCGCCATGGTAAAAAAATATAAACAGCAAAAGGAAGCCAAGCGTAAGGAAGAAGATTCCCTCCGCGAGGGAATAGAAGAGCTTAAGGCGATCGAAGAAGAAAAAGAAGCCGAGCGCAAGGCAGAGCAGGCAGTATAATAAAAATACTGTTTTTTACAAAAAAACACTTGACAAAAGACCTAAAACAGTGGTATAATGCCTATACCTCTGCGGAAGGTCTTTTTTTTCGTGCCTTTTTGGAGGGACGAACCTTACCGAAAGAGGAAGGTAACAAATAATGGAGGTGCCGAAATGAGAGTCAAAATCACATTCGTTTGCAGTGAATGCAAGCAGAGAAACTACGAGAGCATGAAGAACAAGAAAAATGACCCCGATAGACTCGAGCTTAAAAAGTACTGCAAATTCTGCAAGAAACGCACTGCTCACAAGGAAAGCAAGTAAGGAGAAAATGATTATGAGAAAAACGTTAAGCGTTCTCGCGCTGTTACTTTCCCTGCTTACTGTCCTTTCTTTCAGTGTAGTTTCCGTAGCTGCTGAAAGCAGCGAAGTATCCGCTGAGATTTCCGGGGATGTTGCATCTTCCGAAGAATCCGGCGAAGTTTCCGAAAGCTCTGATGCTTCCGAAGAGTCCGGCGAAGTTTCCGAGAGCTCTGATGCTTCCGAAGAGTCCGGCGAAGTTTCCGAAAGCTCCGATGCTTCCGAAGAATCCGGCGAGGTTTCCGAAAGCTCTGATGCTTCCGAAGAATCCGATGAAGCTTCCGAAAGCTCTGAGGCTTCCGAAAAATCCGAAGAATCCAAAGAAGACAAAGACGACACTACCGGCAGCACTGCTGATTCCGATGACAAAGACGGCGAGTTTCCCCTTGCACTGGTAATTTTCCTCGGTTTGGTAGTAGTTCTCGCAATCGCTGCGTTCATCTGCATCAAGATGAATAACAAGGTTGGTCAGTGGCTTGTAAAATTCTTCAAGGATTACAAGAGCGAGCTTAAGAAAATTTCTTGGGCATCCAGGGATTTCACTATAAAGAGCACTATCGTTGTTATAGTATGTCTCTTGGTATGTGCCGCTGTTATAGGTCTTATAGACGTTGGGCTTAACGCACTCGTTCTTTGGCTTATCGGTTTGGCAGGCTAATATAAAGGACAGGGTTTGCAATGAATATAGCACACGAAGATACCCCGTTGTGGTATGTTGTTCACACATATTCCGGGTATGAAAACAAGGTTGCAACTAATCTGGAAAAAATAATCGAAAATCGCGGCATATCCGATTTAATTCAGGATATAAAGATACCTACCGAATTGGTATCCGAGGTAAGCGCGGACAGCGAAACTCCCAAGGATGTTGAGAGAAAGCTTTTCCCCTGCTACGTTCTGGTTAAAATGGTTATGAACCCCGAAACCTGGCACATCGTTCGCAATACGTCCGGTGTTACGGGCTTCGTAGGACCCGGATCCAACCCCACCCCCCTCTCTGATGCAGAGGTTGAGGCACTTGGTGTTGAAATACGCGTTATCGAGGTTAACTATGCAGTGGGTGACAGCGTTAAGATATGCAGCGGTCCCCTTGCAGGCTTTATCGGCGTAGTTGAAGAGATTACGGACGATAAGAAAAAGGTTACGGTTTCCGCTTCTCTCTTTGGCAGAGAAACAAAGGTAGAGCTGGATACCAACCAAGTAGAAGTGGTAGAGCAGTAATTTGGGGTCGGAAAAACACCGCCCACCTTACGCCATCACTCAGCAAAGATATTTTACTTTTAATTATAGGCTAATTGCCGCAAAACAAATGTGGGAGGGAGCCGCCATGCTCCCGATTACGATTACCACGGAGGTGTAAACTATGGCAAAGAAGATAGTTGGTTATATTAAACTTCAAATTCCCGCAGGTAAAGCTACTCCTCAGCCCCCTATAGGTCCTGCTTTGGGTCAGTACGGTGTAGCTATCCCTATGTTTACTAAGGAGTTCAACGAAAGAACAAAGAACGATATCGGTCTTATAATCCCTGTAGTTATTACCGTTTATGCAGACCGTTCCTTCTCCTTCATCACCAAGACTCCTCCCGCAGCAGTTCTTATTAAGAAGGCTTGCGGTATAGAAACTGCTTCCGGCACTCCCAACAAGACCAAGGTTGCTCAGATAACCAAGGAACAGGTTCGCAAAATTGCAGAAACCAAGATGCCTGACCTTAACGCAGCATCTATCGAAACCGCAATGAGCATGATCGCAGGTACCGCTCGCTCTATGGGCGTAACCGTAGTAGACTAAGGGAGGGCGCAGAAATGAAAAAAGGCAAGAAATATGTAGAAAGCCTTAAGGCTTTTGAAAAATCCAAGATTTACGAAAGCGACGAAGCTCTTGGCATCGTTTGCGATATATCCAAGGCAAAGTTTGACGAGACCGTAGAAGTTCACTTCAGAATGGGTCTTGACTCCCGCCACGCAGACCAGCAGGTTAGAGGCGCAGTAGTTCTTCCCAACGGTACCGGTAAAACCGTTAGAACCCTTGTTTTTGCAAAGGGTGACAAGGCTACCGCTGCACAGGAAGCCGGCTCTGACTACGTAGGCGCAGAAGATTACGTACAGAAGATCCAGAAAGAAAACTGGTTTGATTTCGACGTAATCATCGCTACTCCCGACATGATGGGCGTTATCGGCCGTCTCGGTAAGATCCTTGGTCCTAAGGGCTTGATGCCTAACCCCAAGGCTGGTACCGTTACTCAGGACGTTGCTAAGGCTGTTCAGGAAGCTAAAGCAGGTAAGATCGAGTACAGACTTGATAAGACCAACATTATCCACTGCCCCATCGGTAAGGTAAGCTTTGGTAAAGAAAAGCTTAAGGAAAACTTTAACACCCTTCTCGGTGCTATCATCAAGGCTAAGCCTGCTGCAGCTAAGGGCCAGTACATCAAGTCCTGCGTAGTAGCTTCCACCATGAGCCCCGGCGTTAAGGTTAACCCCACAGCTAAGATCGAAGGTTAATTTTTGTAAATTTATAAAATTTCTTGTTGACAAAACCGTTTTTCGGTGTTACAATAACAAGGCTGAATTAAAGATTTCCGCAGACAGCAGGTTCCGTATATGGAATAAGGGCTTCACCCGCCTGCCGAGGAAGCAAGCAGTTTTACCTCTATTGGTATAATTATGCTCCCTCGCTGTTTGTCGGTGAGGGAGCTTTTATTTCACATACAACTTATAAAAATCGGAGGTGAAACAGAATATGGAATGTAGAGCAAATGCACAAGTATTGGCACAAAAGCAGGCAATGGTTGATGAATTGGTTGAAAAGATCAAGAATTCTGCTTCCGGTGTGTTGGTTGACTATAAGGGTATCAACGTTGAAGATGATACAAAGCTTCGTGCAGAACTTCGCAAAGCAGGTGTTGAGTATACCGTTATTAAGAACACTCTTATCAGCAGAGCATGTGACGCAGTAGGTTATGAATCTCTTAAGGATTGCCTCAAGGGTATGACCGCTTTTGCAATCTCTAAGGACGACCAGGTTGCAGCAGCTAAGATTCTTGCTAACTACGCAAAGGATCACGACAACTTCGTTCTTAAGGCAGGTTACTGTGACGGTAACGTGCTTGACGCAGAGGGCATTAAGGCACTGGCAGAAATTCCTTCCAAGGAAGTTCTCATCGGCAGAATGCTCGGTTCTTTGCAGTCCTCTCTTTACAGCTTCGCATATGTATTGCAGGCTATTATCGACAAGGACGGTTCCGCAGAGGAAGCTCCCGCAGCAGAGTAATAAAATCGCTGCATAACAAAATTGCTTAAAATTATTTATTATATTATGGAGGAAAATTAAATGAACGAGAAATCCCAAGCCATCATTGATATGGTTAAAGAACTTACTATTCTTGAACTTGCAGACCTTGTTAAAGCACTTGAAGAGGAATTTGGTGTATCCGCAGCTCCCGTAGCAGTTGCAGCAGCTCCCGGCGCAGCAGCAGCTCCCGTTGAAGAAAAGACCGAATTTGACGTTGTTCTCACCGGCTTCGACGCAGCTAAGAAGCTCGTTGTTGTTAAGGTTGTTAAGGAACTCACCGGCGCTGGTCTTAAGGAAGCTAAGGAAATGGTTGAATCCGTTCCTAAGGCTCTTAAGGAAGGCATCTCCAAGGAAGACGCAGAAGCTCTCAAGAAGCAGCTTGAAGAAGCAGGCGCAACCGTTGAAATTAAATAAGTTTATACTTATTAAAGGGTCGGCACAACAACTTTGTGCCGACCCTTTCAGAGTGCAGACAAACTCGTTCTTTACGTGCCTGAAGAAAACAATATATAAAAAGCTTGTAAATAGAGCCAGCCTCTTTTTGCAAGCTTTTTGCTTCATATAAGTTATAAAACAAAGTTCAGGCACTTTTACGAAAAACGTCGCTAACGTAGTATACTACGCCGACGCTCGATTTTCGCAAAAAATAACTTCGTTTCTCTCACTCTGTTTCAGTTTGTAGACTTTGGCTACAGACTGAAAAGGGTCGGCGCTTTGTGCCGACCCTTTTTTTATATTGTTTAAGGTATCACCGATTGAAAATGATGACGCAAGTCTTAATATCTGGGCTTTTTGTATAATAGCTGTTCTGCAACCGCCATAACAACCTTTCTGTGCTCGGGGGCATCACAGCGCACAAGCAGCTGAAAAAGCATATCCTCCATACGCTCGGCATCGGGGTCATGGTTGGTGGTTATGTATTTGTATACGTTGCTCTTAAAGGACATTCCTGTGTTGCTGCGCTTTAGTATTTCCACAATTCTGTCCATAAAGCCCTCGTTATCGCTTATAAGCGGGTTGCCTTCCATGCGTATCTCAGCACCAATTGACATGTTCATCAAAAAGCTTAGGCTTACGCTGTTGGTCCCTGTATCATAGAGGTATTCTATTTCCTTGCCGTCAACAAAAACAGCCTGCGGCTTTTTAAATCCGCGGAATATCACCGTGCAACGCCTTTGCCGGGGAATAAGGGCAATATCTCCTTC
>JAZUNS010000109.1:0-2363 GCA_045604285.1 Eubacteriales bacterium | reverse complement strand
CGATGGTCGGAATCGGTGTTGCCGTCGGTGTTGATCGATGTAAGTGTAGCCAACGCCTCTGCGGAGGCTACACCTCATCAGTCACTTTGTGACAGCTTCTCCTCAAGGAGAAGCCTTTAGCTCGTCCGCAATCAGCCGCACTGTAAGCTCCAAATTTTATTGGAGCTTACAGTCGTGCTTTTTTACCATGTAGATTTAGAACTTTTTGTCACATCTTTTTGCTCTTCAAAAAAAAATCAAAGTATCACATAAGCACACTTGCGACAATTAACAAATTTACCGACCAAACAATTATTAATGCTATGCTAATTATTCGTCGTGCTTCGCAATGTGGTTTTTCTAAATTCCAGAATTTAATAAGAGCTTTTTGTGGGTTTAAAATTAAAATACATTCTATTACAACCAATATGACTTGCAAAACCATTACAACTACTAACCATACTGATATTGTACTTTTAGTTATTACAGCAAAAATAATGCCTAAAACAGGCTGACAAACAAACCCAAACAAGCCTTGTACGCTGCCCCACCGTTTTGCCAAAACATCATTATCTTCGTAATTAACAGTATCAATGTCAAATATAAAATCTAAAACACCACGCAAAAACGCAGAAATTAAACGCAAAGAAGCACACAAAACGCCAAAACACAAACTCACCATATGGCTATCCTCCTACGATATCCTTACCATTGTTTTCCGAGCTCCAATACCTACGTTTGCCCTCAACTTCTTCTTCGGTAATTTCTATGCCGAGCTTTTTAAACCATTCTAATAAATTGCCTATCATTTCATTTGTTTCAAAATAATCTGCATATATAACATTACCATCTTTATCAATTAGCGCAAATTCATTAACCATCCCCGGCGATAAAGTTAATGTATATTCTTTACCGCCGTATACATCTTCTAAAAGATGCCCCATTAACCTTTCCACCTTATTGCTATCATTTTCTTTTTGTCTTTCGGCACGTATTTTAAAACCAATTGCAAATATACTTGTTATCACACCACCATACGCAAAAATCGCCTTGCCCAAATCCCCCAAAAGCTCCCCAGCTAAATCAAAAGTTAATTCCACTGTGTCATCAGTAGGAAATTTTCCTTCATAATTACCTAATGCATTATTTATTATTTCACCATTAGTAATAGTTGCATCGTCCAACAATCTATCATAATTAATCGAATACTGTACTACAGTCGCAAACCCCGTATAATCCACATACATTATCGGATTACTCGTGCAATAAGTATATCTGTTGAGGCTTTGCATGAAGGCTGTTTGATTTGGTACAAGCTTATCGCCAATTTTCAGAGGATTATCACCGTAAATGGTGTTTTTTGCGTTCCAATGGGTATCTTCGCTTGTAAACCTACCTGTACTTGCATCATAGTCCCTTGCGCGGAGATACAGCCTGTTTGTACCCTTATCGTAGTATTCGCCGCAATAGCGGAATGGGTTTTCATCGTCCGGGTCGGGGAAAACCTCATTTCCGAAAGCGTCGTAGTCGTATTCTTTAATTGTCTTGCCGACGTTTTCACCGCTTATGGCAACAAGGGCGACAACGTCACCGTGTGCATTGAAGAGATATATTTCACCGTCTACTCCGCTTGTGAAGCGGCTGACACGGTTTATAGCATATCCATAAACAGCAATATACTCGTCATTGGCAAGGTCATACTCCGCGACTATGTTCTGTCCGTCGTAGATGAAATACGTGTCGCCGTTTTTCAATCTCAAACCTGACGGATAATAGTCGTAGCTTGCGTTGACATTGCCGACAGTTGATGATACACTTGTAAGCATTCCCGTATAAATGCTGTATGTATACGTCGTATTTTGTTCGGGTATATTCTCAACGACCTTATACTCGGTAATCATATCGCCGTTGGCGTTATATGTATAGGTTACCGTAGTTTTCCCTGCCGTTGTCTGGAGCAAGCGATTGTTCAGGTCGTATGTATAATTCGTCGTAACGCCGTCCGTCGTCATTGTCAGACGGTTGCCGAAATCGTCGTAGGTATAGGTATATCCTACCGTCGGAGTACCGTTATCCGTCGTTACCTCGGAAACAAGCCTGCCTGCGTAATCGTAAGCATAGGTCGTTACCTTCGTTCCCTCGGTCTTCGTGCGCTGATTTCCGTCGAGATAGTAGGTATAGGTAAACGTCTGCGCCGACTCGTTTGACGGATCGTTCGTCATTGATACGACCATGTTCGCAAGGTTATACGAATAAGTCGTCGTCGCATAGATATGCTCATTTACCTTCGACACCATCGTCGCTCTGTTTCCGTTTGCATCGTAGGTGTAGCTTACGGTGTCCTCCACCTCGGTAAGCTGTTCAAGGTGGTTGTAGGCGTTATC
>JAZUNS010000108.1:0-4275 GCA_045604285.1 Eubacteriales bacterium | reverse complement strand
GCCTGCTGTTCATATCTTGAAAGCCCCTCGGCTCTGATTTTTAGTTGCATATCAGGATTATTAATTGCGAAATAGGAATCACCTATCACAATTTTTAATCCCATAATGTAGATGAAATCGCCAGGATTCAGCTTTTGAGTTTGAATACGGAATCCGTTTACATATGTACCGTTTCTACTTCCTAGATCAGTAATCGACCAATTTTCACCATCGTACATCAATTTTGCATGATAGGTTGAAGCAAATCCATTCGAATAGCAAAAGTTATTATCTTCAGCTCGTCCAATCGTGAAAACAGCGCCCTCATGAACCACAATCTTTGACAATGTCTGTCTCGTTTCATCAATCGGTTCTGTAAAAAGGATAACCCTCTCATCGCTATTTTCAATTCTGAGATTCAAGAAGCTGTTTATTGATAGTTCCGCCTTCTCTATGTGGGTGTTCTTTTCACCTAAAATAGCAACCTTCTTGTTAGACTTTGCGCACCACTTGCCATCATCCGCTTCAATGCTAACCAGTTGACGTAGTGTTCCCTTTGCATCAAAGTCGTTCAGCCAATATTGTCCTTTTACTTTATCCGGCAATGTTAAGCTAAACATCTGCTCTGCCTTTATAAGATTAACTATCATCTCTATCCTCCCCAGTATTCATTTGGTGTTCCAGCAAAAGAATTTGCTCCACAACGTTCGGATACTTCTTGACGAATTTCTTATTTCCTTTATCAAAATCATTGTTACATTTAAAAAAGAACACTACAGCCAGAAACAAAGTCCATGTCATCGGCTGTAATTGCCGTTCAATCAACGATATCATTTGCCTACTAACACCAACCTTGTTTGCAAGCTCCGTCTGTGAAACCCCCATCTCTTTTCTAAGATGTGGTAATGCCTGGGAAAGTATTGAAATCATTCGCTGCTGTTCCTCGCTGATTTTATATTCTGCCATAAAATCAATTCACACCCTTCACATGCATATCCTTTTTGATATATCCACCTACATAAAGAAGCATCTATATACTTCCTATGTTATTTCCCATTATAGACCTTTGACTAACAGTTTGTCAATATATTTGTGAAATTTTGCAAAACTATTTTGCAAAAACACTATTCTAGTTGAATAGCAGAACGCACTTAACGCTTATATATTCGAAAATAACGGATTGCGTAATTAGGCGCCTCTTGTTATTACACAAATATAGAGTTCAGCAGTCCGTCGCTCTACCGACTGAACTAAAAAGGAATGTATGAACATTGTAGAGATTTCAAACGCTTTCGCTCTCCCAACAAATATACACTATTTGTGCTGTGCGTCTCTATAGCCGACTGTTAACAGTCAAATGCTTCAACAAATTTTTGCTATGTATGATGAAAGCGCCATGCGAAATGCACGGCGCTTAATCTTTTAATCTATCATAGTGACTTTTCTCTGCAAATTTCTTTGTGAAAATTGGCGTAGTAGTTGGCGTAGTGGCGTGGCTTTTCGAAGATATAAACCACCACAAACCCGCATAACTACTGGGTTTATTTGAACTTTATTAGTCCAAAGGTTTCATTGTCGGGAAGAGCAAAACGTCTCTGATAGCGGGGCTGTCGGTAAGCAGCATACACATTCTGTCAATACCAAAGCCTATGCCGCCCGTGGGGGGCATACCAAGCTCCAGCGCATTAAGAAAGTCCTCGTCAGTGTGGTTAGCTTCCTCATCACCCTTGGCAAGCAGCTCTTCCTGTGCGGCAAAACGCTCTCTCTGGTCAATGGGGTCGTTAAGCTCGGAATAAGCGTTAGCCATCTCCCAGCCGTTCATAAAGAACTCAAAGCGCTCAACGTAGTCGGGATTATCCGGCTTCTTCTTTGTAAGCGGGGAAATTTCAACGGGATGGTCCATAACGAAGGTAGGCTGAACCAAGTGTTCCTCAACAAACTCTTCAAAGAAAAGGTTAAGAATATCGCCCTTGCTGTGTCTGTCCTCAAACTCAACGTGATGCTCTTTAGCCAGCGCCCTTGCCTCGTCAAGCGTTTTAACGGTGCTGAAATCCACACCGCTGTATTTCTTAACTGCATCGACCATGGTAATGCGTTCAAAGGGCTGACCAAGATCCATTTCTATGCCGTTATAGGTTATCTTGGTGGTACCAAGCACCTTTTCCGCAACGTAGCGGTAAAGGTTTTCGGTAAGATCCATCATGCCGTGGTAGTCGGTATATGCCTGATACAGCTCCATAAGAGTAAACTCGGGGTTGTGTCTGGTATCAAGACCTTCGTTACGGAAAACTCTGCCTATTTCGTAAACCTTCTCAAAGCCGCCCACAATAAGGCGCTTAAGATAAAGCTCTAAGGATATACGAAGCTTTAAGTCCTCGTCCAAAGCGTTAAAATGGGTCTCAAAGGGTCTTGCGGCTGCACCGCCTGCGTTGGAAACCAACATAGGCGTTTCAACCTCCATAAAGCCCTGGTCGTCAAGATATCTGCGGATAGCGCTGATAATAGCAGAACGCTTGGCAAAGGTGTCCTTAACGTCGGGATTTACTATAAGGTCAACGTAGCGCAGACGGTAACGGGTATCAACGTTGGTAAGCCCGTGCCACTTTTCGGGCAGGGGATTAAGAGACTTGGAAAGCAAAGTAAGCTCTTTTACGTGGACGCTTATCTCGCCCCTTCTGGTGCGGAAAACAAAGCCCTTAACGCCTATGATATCGCCGATATCCCAGGTTTTAAAATCAGCAAAGGCTTCCTCGCCGATCTCGTCCATCTTAACGTAAAGCTGTATTCTGCCGCTGCCGTCAAGCAAATCTATAAAGTTCGCCTTACCCATGTCACGCCAGCTCATAATTCTGCCGGCGATGGTAACGTCCTTGTTTTCAAGCTCTTCAAAACGCTCTTTAATCTCGGCAGAGTTGCAGTCTCTGTCAAAGCGCACTATGGTAAAGGGGTTTTTGCCTGCATCCTTCATAGCCGCAAGCTTTTCACGGCGCAGACGCATTTGTTCATTTAAACCGTCGTCGGTCTCAACTATTTCAACAATTTCCTTTTCTTCCATACCTGCTCCTCGTTTATCTGGAAATTCCGATAACCTGTATTGTAATATTACCTCTGGGGGTTTCAATAACCTTTTCTTCGCCAAGCTTCATGCCCAAAAGGCCCTTGCCAATGGGGGATTCGTCAGAGATCTTGCCGGCAAAGGGGTCGCACTCGGTAGAGCCAACGATGGTATACTCAGCCTCAACGTCATTGTTAAGCACCTTAACCTTGCTGCCAAAGCTTACGGCATCGGTCTTTATATTTTTATCATCAATTATAACTATGTTTTTAAGATTTTCTTCAAGCTGAGCAATGCGGCTTTCAACCTCGCCCTGCTCGTGCTTAGCTTCATCATACTCGCTGTTTTCGGAAAGGTCGCCGTACTCTCTTGCCTTCTTTATGGCAGCCTTAACCTCTTCACGCTTAACCGTCTTGAGATACTCAAGCTCAGCCTGCATTTTTTCAAAGCCTTCCTGGGATACAAATACCTGTTTTGCCATTGTCAATACCTCGTTTTTTCTATTTGCGGGACAGATAAAAGCTAAAGAAGGCAAGGTCTCGCTTAGTCTTGCTTTTCTTCTTTAATCAAGGGCGTTTATTGCCGCTTGAAGCTGGGTGTCCTCTTCTTCGGACAATATAAAAAATGGTTTATCCTCCTCAAGTAAAACCTCAACGTCCGGCTTAACGCCTATCTTGTCGTAGTTTTCGCTGTAGGGGGGAGAATACGTGGAAGTCGTAAGCTTAAGGGTGTCGCCGTTGGAAAGGGTAAACAGGGATTGCATAACCCCCTTGCCGTAGGTGGTCTCACCAACAAGCACAGCCAACTCGTAATCCTTAAGGGCGGCAGCGAACAACTCTGCCGCAGATGCGGTACCGCCGTCTATAATCACCGCCATGGGTGCCTCTATTATGGTAAAAGCGTCGGAATAGTCTGCGGTTTCCTTGCCGGATGCATCGTTGTATCTTACAATGGGGCCTTCCGGCAACAGCATATCCAAAACCTCTATAATAGAGCTTAGATACCCGCCGCTGTCCTCTCTAACGTCAAAAATGTATTTTTCTGCGCCGCTTTCCTTCAGCGCCAATACTGCCTTTTTAAAGTCCTTTGCCGTATCCGTTGCCAAATTAAGTATGCGGACGTAGCCTATATTTTTGTCACTTTCCAACAGCTTATACTCAACAGAGCTTGCGGTAAAGCTGCCTCTTACAATGGAGATATCCATTGTTTCTTCACCGCGCATTACCGTAAGAGTAACTACG
>JAZUNS010000107.1:0-27399 GCA_045604285.1 Eubacteriales bacterium | reverse complement strand
AGGTACGGATCTCATCATGCCGGAAAGGAAGTTTGCGGTATAGGTTTTGCCGTCACCGCCGGCTCCGCTGTCCCAAACGGTAACCTTATCGATCTTGATGTTCTTGATGGCTTCAACCTGAATGGACATAAGGTTTTCAAGCTTATCGGCAATAAGAAGCTTAAGGGCTGCATTGGGATCGCCGCCTGCGGCTTTAACGATTTCGGCAAGACCCTCTGCCTGTCTTTCAAGAACCTCCTTGGCACCTCTTGCCTGCGCCTCCATGCGGGCATAGATAGCGTCGGCTTCACCCTGCGCCTTGCGGCGGATCTGCTCCGCCTCTGCCTCTGCGGCAAGCTCTATCTCGCGCTTTTTGATTTCTGCCTTTACAATTACGTCTGCCTCAAGGGTAGCCTTTTCTTTGGTTGAACGTGCCTGCTCTGCAAGCATTTCTGCCTCGTAGGACTCTTCCAGTGCCTTTGCGGCTTGTATTTTTTCTGCTGCTACGGCTATACGCAACGCCTCTGCCTTCTTTTCACGAAGCTCTGCGTTGGACATGGATATTTCCTGCTGGGCAAGGTTTTCACCCTTGATTGCCTCGGACTCTGCCTGGGATACGTTAACTCTTTCGTCCATCTTGGCGTTTGCTTCACCTATAGAACCGTCACGTTCTTTTTCGGCAACGCTCTTTTTAGCGTCGTTTATTGCCTTAGCGGCGGCTTCCTTACCAAGGGCGGTGATATAGCCGGACTCGTCGCTGATGTCGGTTACGTTAACGTTTATTAAGCGCAGACCTATCTTTTTAAGTTCTGACTCTACGTTGCGGGACACCTGCTCCAGGAATTTGTCACGGTCGGTATTGATCTCTTCAATATCCATGGTTGCGATGATAAGACGAAGCTGACCGAAGATTATATCCTTGGAAAGCTCTTGAATTTCGGGCAGCTTAAGTCCCAAAAGACGCTCTGCGGCATTTTGCATTATGCCGGGCTCGGTAGAAATACCTACGGTGAAACGGGAAGGTACGTCAATGCGGATGTTCTGCTTGGAAAGTGCGTTGGTCAAGTCGACCTGGATGGAAAGAGGGGTAAGGTCCAGGAACTGATAGGACTGGATAATGGGCCACACGAACGCCGCACCGCCGTGCAGACACTTTGCGCTTCTTTTTGAGCCGTCCTTGTTTTTACCTACGGAGCCGTAGATTACCATGATCTTATCCGAAGGACACTTTTTATACCTGGATAAAAGGGCAATAAACAGCGCAAGCACCACAAGGGCTATTACTATTGCCAGGGAAAGGGGTTCGTTAACATTGGTGATCATTATATTTCCTCCTAAAATTATTTATCTTTTTTTGCAATTAAAAGGGTGTTTTCATCCAGCGCACCCACAACGCTTATTATCGTGCCGTAGGGCAGGCTTTCTTTTTCGTCGCTTACGGCTTCTACCTCGGCGTATCTGTCTTGAAATACTACGTTTATCTTCCCCCTGCCCTGCCTTTCGGCGGGAACCGTAAGATAAACCGTACCCGTAAGACCTACGGCGTTGGTTATATCCATGGTGCCGTCGTTTTGAAGCTTCATCAGCAGCTTTAGCAGCAATGCCACAAGAAACATTGCGCCAACGCCTGCGGCAAAGGCTATTGCTATCCTAAGCCACGGTTCCGTTCCGTTGCCTGTTACAAGACCCGCCCAGCCGCCTACGGAGAGAAAAGCTATTATCCCCCTAACCGTAAAGAAACGAAGTCCGTCGTCATAGGCAAAGTCGCTAAGGTCGCTTGCGTCCGCCTCGGGAAGGTCGCCGTCAAAGCCTATTATGTTTAAGATTATTTGTATTATAAGTATTAACGAGGAAGGTACTGCTATACAAGCAAAAACTCTTCCCAGTGTGTCAAGGGTCTCCCACCATGCGGTCATTTGTATCACTCCCAACGTAAATAATTAAAAGCTATGCATTTTTGTTTTCCCATACGGGCATCTTAAGAAATCTGTATATACCCACTCGGTCCCCCGCTTTTAGCAGTTTAAGGTCGCCCTTATAAACGCAATCAAAGGAGCCGTTTTTGCCGTTATCAAAATCAACCACCACGGTACACATGGTGATGCGCTCCCAAAGGAAACCGTTTATAACCGAAGTGCCGCCGTTTTTATTGCCAGGCATATAGGCATCGCTTATAT
The DNA here is from genome assembly GCA_045604285.1 of Eubacteriales bacterium. Classification (GTDB taxonomy): domain Bacteria; phylum Bacillota; class Clostridia; order Oscillospirales; family CAG-382; genus SIG636. The sequence goes on along the minus strand of JAZUNS010000107.1, from coordinate 25,243 downwards.
TTGTAATATTCTTTACCACGCCGTAACGGCGCCGTGGCACAAAAAACAGATATATCTTGGAAACGGCTACGCCAAGAACAAGCAGACCGACGTAGATAACGTAATACAAATTGCTGAAGTTTCCGTAGGTTAGAGTCCCCCATACAACGGCTGCCAGCGCCGCAAGGAACAAAGACATAATTATTACTGAGTTGCGCTCTTTTGTTGCCTGAATTTTTATGCCTTCGTCGGTGTTATGCATGGTTCTCTCCCCTTTCTGCATAACAGTATCACATAATTTCTGATATTGCTTTTTCCGCTTTTTTCTTAAGGCTGGCAGCTTTGTAGGCGTAATACATTACCTCAAGAGTTTTAAGAACCTTGTTTCTGCCGCCCTCCTCAAGCTCGCTGTACTCGTTTGTTGCGGCTATGGATGCCGCAGCAAGGGTCATGTTTCGGTTATCCGCAAGCCAAATCATATCCGAAAAATAATCGTACAAATCCTCGTCACTGACGGCGTCGTCAGACTCGTCATCCAGCTTACCGTTTATGTAGGTAAGCAGGGACACGATGCGCTCAAGCTGAAAAGAATCCTTAAGCATATTTATTATGGCAAGGCGGCAAAACTGCCTGCGTGAGTACAGCTTTTTGACCGGCGGCGAAACGTACCCGCGCCTTATCCAATTTTGTACCACGTGGGGTTCTATACCCAAAAGGTAGCTGACCTGTGACAGCGCCAGTCCACCGGTTTGAAAGATATTGCCCAAAACTACGTTGGAAACACCTATCCCCTGCTGTTTGGTTTCGATTTTTGTGCCCGGTAAGTATACGTTCATAAGCAAATCACCTGCTCATCTGTAGTTGTTGGCTTGATTATACCACGCAATCAAGTGATTGTCAAGGAGGATTTTGTGATTTTTTAAAATTTTCTTATTAGTTGACACAGAGATTGAAATCTGTTAATATTTAAGGCAGTAATTATGTTGGAGAGCTTTTGATGGAACACAACGCACCATGGATTAAAAACTACGGTGATATTCCCTTCCACCTGGATTACCCAAAGGGTACCATGTGGGATTGTTTTGCCAAGTCTGCAAAGGAAGCAGGCGATTTTGCGGCGCTTTCTTACATGGGCAAGGAATACGGCTACAAAGCTGTTAAAGAGCTTATTGAGCGCACGGCAAAAGCGTTTACAGCCATTGGTGTGGCAAAGGGTACACGGGTTGCTCTTTGCTTACCGAATATACCCCAAGCAGTTTTTTGTTTGTACGCCCTTAACAAGATAGGCGCTGTTGCCGCTATGATACATCCCCTTTCTGCCGAGCTTGAGCTTACCGAACTTTTGGCAGAGGCAGGCTGTGACTATGCGGTAATAATGGATAGCTTTGCCAAAAAATTTGCCGATGCGGAAGAAAAATTGCCCCATATTAGGTATATTGTAACAAACGCCGCAGAGCATCTTAACTTTATAAAATCTATTGGATACTCCCTTGCCAAGGGCAGGAAATTTAAAAATAGTTACCCCAAGAACAGTATAAAATGGAAAGCTTTTATGAAATCTGCCAAGGTGGCAAAGGAGGCCGAAGCCGCAACGAACGACCCTTTGCGCCCTGCTTTGATTTTGTTTTCCGGGGGAACTACGGGTGTTCCCAAGGCGATAGCCTTATCCAACAACAACGTCAACGCCATGTCCACCCAAATCAACGCTGTTTCCAAGGGGATTACGAAAAGCCACCGAATGCTTGCGGCGCTGCCCATATTCCACGGGTTTGGGCTGGGTGTGTGCATACACGCCCCCCTTATCAACGGCGGCACTTCTGTTTTGGTACCAAGAGTTATTCCGGGGGAATTTGCAAAGCTTATAGAAAAAACCAAGGCAAATTTCTTTGCGGGGGTTCCCTCCTTATTTGAGGCGCTGATACGAAGCGATTACAGTCCGAAGCTTAATAATCTTATGGGGGTTTACAGCGGCGGCGACAGCATGAGCACCGAGCTTAGGCGGAAGGTGAACGAATATCTTAAAAGCCACGGTGCGGCAGTAAGGGTGCAGGAGGGCTACGGCGCTACCGAGTGCTTTGCGGCAAGCTGTTTAACGCCTTATTTCAGCACCAAGGATGAAGGGATAGGTTTTCCCTTCCCCGATACTTATTTTATAATATGCAAGCCCGACAGCGAAGAACAGCTGCCCTTTAATACCGACGGTGAGATTTGCCTTAGAGGGCCTGCGGTAATGCTTGGCTATTTAGGACACGAGGACGAAAATGCCACCGTACTTCGCCGCCACGCCGACGGCTATATTTGGCTGCACACCGGCGATATGGGGTATATGGACGAAGACGGCTGCGTATACTTTCGCCAAAGGCTTAAGCGCATGATAGTTACCAACGGCTACAACGTTTACCCTTCCAGGGTTGAGGGGATTTTGAACAGCCACCCAAAGGTTAGCCAATGCTGTGTTATCGGCGTGCCTGACAGCAGAAAGATGCAAATAATTAAGGCGTATATCGTTTGCGAGGATAAAGACTGTGACAAGGTTGCCCTAAGGGCAGAGCTTTTTGAGCATTGCAAAAAGAGCATAGCAAAATATGCCATGCCCTATCAGATTGAGTTTATTGAAGCCTTGCCCAAAACCAAGCTGGGGAAAATAGATTATACCGCTTTGGAAAGATATTAAAAAGAGTGGCTGATGCCACTCTCAGGCTGATGACAAACCTTGTCATCAGCCTGGCAGAGTACTGAGAAAGAGTGCAGACGAAACAAACCGAGGCGAGAACTGTACTTAGAACTGTGAGCCGAGGTTTGTTTTGAACGAAAAATATGATAAGACGCAGAAAAGCCGGGAAGAATTTCCCGACTTTTCAACTTTGTTATAATTGATTTTTTATGTTTTTCGTGTTCTGCGCCTTTGTCAGCGCTCTGAGAGTGGCTGCTGCTGCCACTCTCTTTTGCATCAATCTAAGCTATCGATTATATAAGCGTCAAACTTTAATATTTTAGCGGCATCAAGGCTGTTAACCTTGCCGTCACCGGTAACGTCGGCGCGTGCCGATGCATCTGCGTCAAGAGTCAACATCATAGCGTCGTGTTTTAATATCGTTGAAGCATCAAGGCTGTTGATAACACCGTCACCGTTAACGTCACCCTTGCTTAATTGAGAAGGCACACCTCTAACCTTAACGCTGGCTCTGTCTCCGTAGCCAAAAATGCGAAGCTCATCCAAGCGTCCCTCGTAATCCTCAAGCACTAAGGCGCTGGTTGCTGCAAGGCTTATTTGCCCTCTGTTTTCCCAACCAATATCATAGTCACCGTTAACCGTAAACGTATAGGTGGCGCCGTTTTCAAAGCCGTCCACAGGGGTAAAGTACAATCGAACAGCCATGCCGCCATCCTCCTTCACGCCCGTTCTGACGTGTTGAGTAAGGCAAAGTAAGTTAACGTTTAACAAGCCTTTGCCGGTTATATCGTAAGCCTTGCAAAGCCCTTTTGCCGCCATAGTCTCTACGTTAAACAGACCTTGACCGGGGACATAAACCTTGCGCTCGTAGGTGGGCCACGCCGTTATCATTTGAGGGGGTACAACACCCTCCACCTTGCTTTCACCGTCGCCGTTAAGCTCTAAGTCGGTTTTCCAAAGGGGATCAAGCTTGTCGCCGTCAAACTCTATATCAAGCTCTATCGAAACTATGCCGTAAGGGTCTTTTATATCCACTACGCTGATATCGAGGACGATATACTCCTTGCCTTCGTAATACCCAAGGCTTGCTTCCATATCCAAGGCAAAGGTGCGTGCCACTGCCGGTTGTGTAGCGGCAGATGCAGAAAATGCCGTGCCAAGCATCAATATGCCTGCCAACAACACTGAAAGAATTTTTTTCATATTACAGTACCCTCCGGTTGACCTTTTTTTGCAAATGTGGTATACTTACCGCAAAAGCAAAAAGTAAGGAGTTTTAACCATGTTAATAAAGTTTTTGTTTATACTTTTGGGGCTTATAGTGGGCTTTTTGCAATACGGCCTTATTAAGACCGCTGCAAAATATACCGCCGAAAAAAAGGGCGGAGTTTTTGGGGTAATAGCCATTAAGTTTTTGCTTTACGGCGTTATAGGTACCCTTGCCTATTTTTTGTTTATGGAACATCTTGCAGTTTGTGCCGCAGGCTTAGCCACGGGTATTATTATAACCGCAATTGTTGATATGATAAGAAACAAAAAAGCTTAAATAAATTTTAAGGGCTGTTGCTTTCTGCAGCAGCCCTTATTTTTTTGTTTAGCCGTTGTATGCAGCCTTGTCGCAGATAAGAACAACATCCTTATGAGCCTTAAGAATGGTAGAGGGAATCTCGGTAGTGATTCTGTCATCTTCAACCATCTTTTTAACTACTGCGTGCTTGTTTGCGCCGCTGGCAAGAACAAGTATCTTCTTAGCCTGCATAATGGTTGCAAGACCCATGGTGATTGCCTGGGTGGGAACGTCTTCTTTAGAAGCGAAGAAACGAGCGTTTGCTTCGATAGTGTTATCGGTAAGGTTGGTAAGGTGGGTACCTGCGTAAAGCTCAGCCTCGGGCTCGTTAAAGCCGATGTGGCCGTTTTGACCAACGCCGAGAACCTGGATATCAATGCCGCCTGCTGCTGCAACTGCTTCGTCATATGCCTTGCCTTCTGCAGCGGGATCCTTTGCCAAACCGTTGGGAACGTGGGTCCTTGCCTTATCTATATCAACGTGGTCGAACAAATTAACGTTCATAAAATATCTGTAGCTTTGATCGTGGGTAGGTGCCAAAGGATAATACTCATCAAGATTATAGCTGGTAACGTCCTTAAAGCTGATTTCGCCTGCCTTGTTCATTTCCTGAAGGCACTTGTACATACCAACGGGAGTGCTGCCGGTTGCAAGGCCGAGGATAGAATCAGGCTTTGCCTTAAGCTGGTCTGCAATAATCTTTGCACCCTCTTTAGACATTTCTTCATAGTTGTCACATACAATAACTTTAAGCATAGTAAATTCCTCCGTACTTATGTATTTCATTTACAAATTATATTTTATACCAAACCCTTCCTTATGTCAAGCACAAGGCGGCATTTTTCAAAAAGAAATTTCGGGAATAGAAGGTATTGCACCCGTTTTTTCCGTACTTTTGGCGGCAAACGCACAGCTTTTATCCGCAAGGAAAGCTATATCCTCATCGGTTAAGGTCCCCACGCTTTTGCCGAGATGAGCGACACCCGCAAGAAAGCTGCCGAGGAATATATCCCCCGCCCCCGTGGTATCCACGGCGTTAGCCTTATATCCATTGACCCTGCCGCGGGTTTTACCCCTGCCGAAAAGAACGCCGTCGGCACCTAAGGTTATCAGCACAAGGTCTGCATAGCCGACCAAAAAATTCATTGCGCCCTCAAGACTGTCGCAGCCGGAAAGCAAGAGAGCCTCGCTTTTTGATACTTTTAAAAGATGGGGCTTTATAGGAAGAGCAAGGCAAGCCTTTACAAAAGCCTTTTGATCCTGCCAAAGTAAGGGGCGATAGTTTGGGTCAAAGCTTACGGTACAGCCTGCGTTTACAGCCAGCCCCAAAGCGTGCATCAATGCACTGCGGCAAGGCTCTGCCGCAAGAGAAAGCCCGCCGAAGTGAAAATGGCGAGAGTCGGAAATTACCCGATCGTTTACATCTTCTGCCTTTATGGAAACGTCCGCACAATGCTCTCTGCAAAAAACAAAGCTGTTTTCACCGTCAGTGTCAACCGTAACGAAGGCATGGGTAGTAGCACGTGAAGTATCAACAACAAAACCGTTTTGTGAAACCCCGTAGTCCTTGGCGGTATCCATAAGAAGCTTGCCGAAGGCATCGTTGCCCACCTTGCCCACAAAAGCAACCCTTGCACCGCCCTTTGCGGCACAAACCGCTAAATTAAAGGGCGCACCGCCGGGATTTGCCCTATAATCAAAGGCGCTGATGGGGGTAAAATCTATAAGCGCCTCGCCAAAAGCGGTGACGTCATATTTTTTATTCATAATCTATATCACCTTTCATCTTTTCCGTTGACAAAACGGATAAAACAGAGGTATAATCAACCGTAAGGAGGTGCAAAACATGAGATACGAAGGAGTGGTCTTTGACCTTGACCACACGTTGTTTGACCGTTACGCCACGCTTAAAGCCTTGACGCCGGATTTTTGCAGGCTGTTTGATGACGTTATTGCCGTTGACGAAAGCAAGGCAGCAGAAATGCTTATTGAGTGTGACAAAAAATACATTTATTACGGTTGGAGCAAGATTTTTGAGGTACTGTGCCAAAACGGTATGTTTAAATCGCTGCCCGCCTACGAAAGATACAGAGATACTCTGCTTACGCTGTTTCAAAAGCACGCAATACCCTTCCCTTTCACCTACAGCCTGCTTGACGAGCTTAGAAGCCGAGGCTTAAAGCTTGGGCTTATTACCAACGGAAAGGGCTATATACAACGGCGCAAGCTGGAGCTGCTGAAGCTTACGGACGCCTTTGATTATCCCCTGCTTTGCGGTGAGTTTGGCGTACAAAAGCCGGACAGAGCGCCCTTTGACCATATGGTAAAGATGCTGGGCATACCTGCCGAAAAGCTGCTTTTTGTGGGGGACAACCCGATTTGCGACGTTGATGCCTCACGCAAGGCAGGCTACACGCCCGTTGAAATACTTACTACCGACTGCACGTTGCCCGACGTTGAAGCTGCCAAGCTAAGGCTTAATACCGTAGAAAGTTTGCCTGCGCTTATTGATCTTTTGCAACAAGGCAACGGGCAAACTGAGGCATATTGCGAATAATATCGCGGCGGGTAACTATGCCTATAAAGGCATCGCTATCATCGGTTACGCAGATAAAGTTTTGCTGCATGGCATGTTCCAGCAGCTCTTCCATAGTGACGTTAATGCGAACGGCGGGGCTGAAATCGGGCCTTATAAGCTCTTTTACACAGTGCTTTTCCTGCTCTTTTACAGAAATGCAGTTTTCGTCTACCATGTACCACAAAAAGTCCCCCTCGCTGATGGAGCCGACGTATCTGCCGTCATCAGCTAAAACGGGAATGGCAGCATAGCCGTGATGGCGCATTTTTTCCAAACCTTGGCGGAGGGTATTTGTTTCGTATATGTATGCAACGTCCTTTTTGGGCTTTAATAACATCAATACATTCATTCGATAAGCCTCCCCTCTATTGACCTATTATAGCACTTTGAAATTTAAATTACAATTATAAATTACAGAATATTATTGGGAGTGTTAAATTTTGATTACAACAATCGGTGACGGCAAGCTTTTTGCCGAAATAAACTCTAAGGGTGCAGAGCTTTGGCGTATATACGACGCTGACGGTACCGACTATCTTTGGAACGGCGACAGCCGCTTTTGGGGTAGAAGAGCACCTACCCTTTTTCCTATTTGCGGAGGAATGAAGGGTGACGGTTATATCTATGACGGAAAAGAATATTCCATGCCTAAGCACGGCTTTTGCAGGGATGCGGAATTTACGGCGGAGACGGTAGAGGAAAACCGTGTGGTTTACCTTATTACCGATACTGCCGAGCGCAGAGAGCTTTACCCTTTTAGCTTTGAGTTTAGAATAGAATACGCGATTACCGACGGTAAGCTTCAGGTATTGTACAGAATTGCCAACAAGGGTAACCGTGCCATGTATTTTTCGGTAGGCTCACACGAGGCGTATGCCTGTCCCGAGGGCATTGACGGCTACAGCATAGAGTTTGAGCAGCCCGAGAACCTTGTAAGCCTTGAGATAGCCGACAATCTTGTGCAAAGCGGCAGAACGCTTATAGGCGAAAACGTCACTAAGTTGCCTATGAACTACGATTATTTTAAGGTTGACGCTTTATGTTTTCAAAACATAAAGTCTAAAAAGGTAAGCCTTGTGGGCAACGGAAGAAGAGTGGACGTAAGCTTTGACGGCTTTGAATACGTATTGCTTTGGACCAAGCCCAACGCACCTTTTTTGTGCATTGAGCTTAACTGCGGCATTGACGATTACGCCGACACCGACCGTATACTTGAGCATAAAAAGGGCAACGTGTGCCTTGACGGCGGCAAGGAATATACCCTTTGCCACACCATGGAATTTTCCTGCTGCTGATAACGATTATAAACGTTAACCATAAATTCAACTTAAACGCAAAAAGAGAAGTTCGCATAATAAACGAACTTCTCTTTATTTATTTAGTCAAGCTCTTTAAGACCTGTATAAAGCTCGTAATACCTGCCCTTTTGCGCCAAGAGGTCATCGTGGTCGCCACGCTCTATTATCTCACCCTTTTCCAGCACCATAATTGCGTTGGAGTTGCGTACCGTAGATAGTCTGTGAGCGATTACAAAGGTCGTTCTGTCCTCCATAAGTGCATCCATGCCCTTTTCTATGTGACGCTCGGTACGGGTATCTACAGAGCTGGTCGCCTCGTCAAGGACAAGGATAGGCGCCTTGCTGAGTGCCGCACGGGCTATATTAAGAAGCTGGCGCTGTCCCTGGGACAGATTTGCGCCGTCGCCTTCTATCATAGTATCGTAGCCGTTGGATAACCTCATTATAAAGCTGTGAGCATAGGCGGTTTTTGCAGCCTGCTCTACTTCCTCGTCGGTGGCATCAAGCCTGCCGTAGCGGATATTTTCCCTTACGGTACCCGTAAACAAATGGGTATCCTGCAATACCATGGCAATATTTTTTCTTAAAACGTCCATCTTGATATCGTGGATATTTACACCGTCTATGGTAATGGTACCTTCCTTGATATCGTAAAAACGGTTAAGCAGGTTTGTAATGGTGGTCTTGCCCGCACCCGTTGAGCCTACAAAGGCTATTTTTTGACCGGGCTTTGCGTACAAGGAGATATTTTTAAGCACGGTTTTCTCTTCAGTATAACCGAAGGACACGTTGTCCAGGATAACGTGACCCTTTATGCCCTTTTCAAAGGTTTCTGCGTTTTGGACGTCGGCAGGCTCTTCGGGCAGGTCCATTATTTTAAACACACGCTCTGCACCTGCAAGGGCTGAAAAGATGTTTGCCATTTGCATTGATATCTCGTTAATAGGTCTGGCAAACTGGTTGGAATACTGAACGAAAACAGTAAGCTCGCCAAAGGTAAGGGCAAGAACAGACGCCGTGGCAATATCTCCGTTAAGAGTGAGAAAGCTCAGCACGCCGCCTACCCCTGCGGTAATAGCGTAGCTTAGCTTGCTTATGTTGCCCATGATGGGGCCCATAATGCCGCCGAAAAACATTGCGTTAGTTTGCTTTTCACGAAGGTCGTTGTTGAGAAGCTCAAACTCTTCAATACACTCGTCCTCGTGGTTGAACACCTTTATAACCTTTTGGCCTGCGACGGATTCTTCTATATAGCCGTTGACAGAGCCCAACGCCGCCTGCTGTGCGGAATAATACTTGCTGCTGCGCTGTGCGATTTTGCCACCGCCCAAAGCAAACACGGGAACAAAAATTACGGTTATAAGGGTAAGTATGGGGTTAAGGTACAGCATAAGGCACAAGGTGCCGATAAGCGTTACTGCGCCTGAAACAAGGCTTACCGCAGTAGAGTCAAACATCATGCCAATGTTATCAATGTCATTGGTAAAGCGGCTCATGGTCTCGCCCGTGGTGGTGGTATCGTGATACTTCAGCGGCAATGCCTGCACCTTGTCAAAAAGCTGATTTCTTATGCGCTGTACTGCGCTTTGTGAAATATTAATGAGCAATTTATGCTGAATATAAGTGCATACCATTGCAACAAAATAGATAGCCGCCAAAATCATAATTGCGGTTACAAGGTACGCCACCGTCTCGGAGGCGCCCTTGCCTACGATTTTTTCAACCGTCGGACGCAAAACGCCTACCGCATAGCGGATAATTTTATCTGCAAAGTCGGTATCCTTTACCTCTACGCCTGCAACCTCGTCAAGTATCGGCGCCAGCATATAGGAGCCTAAAAGGTTGGTTGCGGTAGTAACAAACAAGCAAAGGAATACAAAAACAAATCTAAGCTTATAGGCAGAAAGATACCCAAGCAGGCGCTTGATAGTACCCATAGAGCTTTTTGGCTTGCCCGTGGGACGTCCCCTGCCGGGGCCGCCTCTGCCGGGACCACCGGGGCCGCGTTTGTTGGAGACCGAGCCAAAGTTATAGCGTTTTTTAAGCTCTTCCAAGCTACGTACCATAACTATTCAGCCTCCTTTCCATCGGTTTGAGAATGGTATATCTCGCTGTACTCTTCGTTAGTTTCAAGCAGCTCTTTGTGCGTGCCCACGCCGGTAATTTTACCGTCGTTCATTACGATAATCATATCCGACCCCATAACAGAGCTTATGCGCTGGGCAATTATAAGCTTTGTAGAGCCTTGAAGGTCGGTGCGAAAAGCCTCTCTTATTCTTGCTTCGGTAGCGGTATCCACTGCGCTGGTAGAATCGTCAAGTATCAAGATCTTAGGCTTTTTAAGGAGAGCACGGGCAATACAAAGCCTTTGCTTTTGACCGCCCGAAACGTTAAGACCGCCTTGAACCAAGTCGCCCCGGTAGCCGCCCGGCATCTCGTTTATAAAGCCATCCGCCTGAGCGTGCATTGCGGCGGCACGAACCTCTTCATCGGTAGCGTCGCCGTTACCCCAACGAAGGTTATCCTCTACCGTGCCGGAGAACAGCACGTTTTTCTGCAAGACAACGCCTATACCGTCACGCAGGTTAACCAGGTCGTAATTCTTCACGTTTACACCGTCGATATATACGGCGCCCTCGTCTGCATCGTACAGCCTGGGTATAAGGGAAACAAGGGTAGTTTTACCGCAGCCCGTAGAGCCTACTATGCCTACGGTAGAGCCTGCGGGAATGGTAATATTTATATTGTCAAGCACCTTGTCGGGGCTGTTTTTGTAATATCTGAAGGATACGTTTTCAAAGCGGATCTCGCCGTCCTTAACCTTCAAAGCGGCATCGCATTCTGCTCCGTTTTTAATATCGGGGTCTTCATCCAAAACGGCACGGATACGCTTTGAAGATGCCAGCGCACGGGATGCGTTTATAAACAGCATGGAAACCATCATAAGAGACATAAGTATTTGGTTTATATAAGTGAGGAAAGCAGAAAGCTCACCCCTGCTCATGGCGCCGCCCATAACCTGATTACCGCCAAGCCAAAGAACGGTAAGGGTGGTGCCGTTGATAAGCAGCATCATTAACGGCTGCATAAATATCATTACGTTCATTGCAGAAAGGCCTGCTGCCTTAAGGTCTGCATTTGCGCCGTAGAATTTGGATTTTTCTCTATCCTCACGGACAAAGGATTTTACAACACGCACGTTTGTAAGATTTTCCTGCACGGTGGTGTTAAGGCTGTCGATCTTGCCCTGCATTTTGGAAAAGCGAGGAAAACCCGTGCGAATAACGAAGAAAATAACCAGCAAAATTAGCGGAATAGAAACCAGCAAGATCCTTGCAAGACGGGGGTTTGTAAAAGTTGCCATAATGGTTGCGCCCACAAGCATACCGGGAGAACGCAAGCACATACGAAGCAGCATATTTACAAAGTTTTGCAACTGTGTTATATCGTTGGTCAACCTTGTGACAAGAGAGCCGGTACGGAACTTATCTATATTTGCGAAGGAAAAGCTTTGTATTTTTTTGTATGCGTCCATACGCAAATCAGAGGCAAAGCCAACCGAAGCCTTTGCACCGAAATAGGCACCGCCTACGCCGCCCAAAAGCATAAGGATAGCCGTAGCACCCATCAAAGCCGCCATGGTAACTATATAGGGCACGCCCTTGCCTGCACCTATCTCTTCACCTACGCCGCCATCTATGATTTTTTGAAGCAGCTTGGGCAAAATAACCTCGCCTGCCACCTCCACTATCATACATAGCGGGCCCAAAATGAACGCCCATTTATAGGGCTTGACGTATTTCATCCATCTTTTCAACAGCTATCACCCCTTATTTAATATTTCGCCAAGATTGTTTTGCATTATTTCCAATGCAACACTTAATCGCTCAAGTGTTTCGGTATCTATCCCCTTAAGCGTTGTTCTGTCAATGCTTTCAAAATAGCGGTGGGATTCTTTTACCAAGCATACGGCTTTTTCTGTGGGGCTTATGTAATTCACCCTGCTGTCGCTTGATGAGGTGGTACGGGTTATATACCCAGACTCCTCCAGCTTATTAAGCATTACGGTTATTGCCGCAGGGCTTACGTCCATCGCCTCGGCAATTTGCTTTTGAGATACGTAGCCGCCTTTTCTGCAAACGAACATTAATATGCGGTGCTGGCTTCTGTGAATGCCAAAATCATTGGCAAAGCGAGAAAAAGCCTCTTTATGCAGCTTACTTACACGCATAAACTGTTTTATGGTGCGTTTTTCAAACGACTCGTCCCAAGCTTTATTTAACTCCATTATTATCCTCCATACATTATAATTAACAAGTTAATAATTAACAAGTTAATTATAATATTTTTTCCTATTATTGTCAACGCACAACACAAAAAACGGATGTAGAACTTGCTACATCCGCCGCTGTGATTTTTGTTTACTTTTAACAAAGGCTATTCTTCGTCAGCTTCGTCGTCATCGTCGCTGTAATAGGATTTTTTGCGCCGTCTGGCTATTCTTCTTTCCTTGCGTTCCTTTAGGCGCTTGTCCCGTTTTTCCGTTTGCTCTTTGCGCTTTTCCCTCTCCTCGCTGTCAAGGGGAGATTCTACCACCAACGCTTTTTCCTTTAAGCGGCGTCCGGTCCCCTCCTTGATAAGGGTGTAAATAACAGCCGTAAGAGGGATAAAGAACATAATGCCGAAAAGCCCGAACATTTCGCCGCCCACCAATGCCGCAAAAAGAGTCCATATAGCGGGAAGGCCAACTGAACCGCCTACGAGATGAGGGTAAATAAACTGACCTTCAAGCTGTTGAACAACGATAAATACCGCAAGGAATATAAGTGCCTTTATGGGGTCCACTAAAAGTATAAGCACCACACCCAAGGCGCAGGCTATAAATGCACCCACGTACGGTATAAGAGCAAGCACACCGGTCAGCACGCAAATAATGCCGGCATAAGGCAGCTTAAAAATAGTCATGCCCAAATAGAGTATAACTGCAAGCAACAAGGCATCCAAACACTGGCTGGAGATAAAGCTGGTAAAGGTCCTGTAAAACAGACTGCCCACGTAGCACGCCCTATCTGCAAATTTTTGCGGCGTATAGGCATAAACCAGCTTGCGTGCCTGCAGGTTAAGCTTCTTTTTACCGGTTATCATGTAAATAGAAAACACGATGCAGGAGAAGACGGTGATTATTATGCTTACGGTAGTACCTGCGGCATCAATAACCGTATCCACCATTTCAAAGGAGTTAATGGTTATGTAATTTGAGATTACCTCAAACAACCTTTCCACCTTAAAGTCTTTAAAAAACGCCTCTACTTCCTGCAATTCAAACCCGTGGGTTATAAGAAAATCCCTTATTTTAGGATAATTTTCCTCCACCGAATCGGCTATTGCCACGGCAGATTGAGTTATATCCGGCGCCATATAGTTTACAAACAGCGCAACGGCGCCTGCGATTATGGCAACGGTCAATATAAGGCTGATATACGTATTAAGAGTATGCCTTGTTTTTAAATGGCATTTTCGCTGCAGAAAAGCAAAAAACTTTTCAAAACCACGCATGGGTACGTTTAGCACAAAGGCTACACAAGCGCCTGCAAACAATGGGGTTATATAGCTTAATAACGAGGCGGCAATGCTTGCCACGGTATTAAAATTCCACAATGCGACGAACAGCGTTACGGACGATAGCGCTATTATCAAAACCTGTTTAAAAGTAAGTCCCTGTTTTTGCTCCATATACGGCACTCCTTTCTTCTGCTTTATTTTACATTATATCACCCCGTGATTTTTTTGGCAATAGTTTTTTAAAGCTTTATATTGACATATTGCCCGACCGCTGATATAATGGTAGTGCAAATAATACTTCGGGGCGGGGTGCAATTCCCCACTGGCGGTACAGTCCGCAAACACGGCTTTTTGCCGTGCCGACTCGGTGCAAGTCCGAGACCAACGGTAACAGTCCGGATGGAAGAAGTTATATACGTGCAAGCTGTGTTGTTTACGCAGTTTGCCGCATTTTTCCGTTCCCGAAAAGGTGTTTTTTCCTTTTTGGGGCATTTTATTTTTGGGGGTTTATCAATGAAAACAAACGTAAAAAAGCTTACCACTGCCGCTATATTCAGCGCCCTTGCCTTTGCCGTTGCCTTTGCCTGCAACGTAGTACCCATATCCTTGGTGCCGGTTCCGTTTTTAAAATACGACGCCAAGGACTTTATAATAGTTTTATGCGGCTATATCCTAAGCCCCGTATACGCCTTGGCGGTAAGCCTTGTAACCGCCGTGCTTGAAATGCTGTTAATAAGTGAAACCGGACCTATCGGCATGGTTATGAACTTTTTATCCAGCGCTATATTCGCCTGCACGGCATCCATTATTTACAAAAAGATACACAATCTGCACGGCGCTGTACTTGGAATGTTTTGCTCGATTATTACCACCACCGCATTTATGCTTGGATGGAACTACCTTATAACCCCATATTATCAGGGCATGGCAAGAGAAGCCGTTGCAGAGATGCTGTTACCCTTCTTTCTGCCCTTTAATCTTATAAAATCAACTCTTAATGCGGCGATAGTGCTTTTGACCTATAAATCAATTATTACTGTTTTGCGCAAGGCAAAGCTTGTAAAAGCTAAGGAAGAATCCAAGCCCAGCGTTAAATCTGCCGTTGTATCAATAACCATTGCCGTACTTCTTGTGGCGGCATGCGTTGCTACGGTTTTAATTCTTAAAAAATATATACCCGAGACCCTTTGGGTAGAAATACTTGAAAAACACAAATAAGTTTTAATAACACAAAAAAGCTTGTGATGGGATTAACTCCTATCACAAGCTTTATTTTATTCTTTTATCTCTGCTATTTTTGCTATTGAAAGCACAAATATCTCCACGCTCTTTTCAAATTCAGCAACGCTGAGATACTCGTCACGGTCATGGGCTTTACCTCTGCCCTCTCCCAAAAGCCCTCTGTACCTTGCTATTGTACTGCCGAAGGCAACGGTATTGGGAAAACTGCGTGCATAAGTGCCGCCGCCCATGGTATAGGGCTTGCTGTCTTCACCCGTTACAAGGGCGCAGGCTTCGGTAAGTGCTTGGATCTCCGCCTTATCAGGATCAAAGCAATAGCCGTCGGAATGGGTATCCTTTATGATAACGCCACCGTACTGTGCCGCAACCTTTGCGGCGTTTTCTTTTATACCCGTCCAACTGCCGGAGCGAGGATATCGAATATTATAGTTTTGCACAAGGCAACCGTCAACGGTTTTAAGCAAACCGCCTACGCAGGTCAAATACCCCATAAGCTCGGTGCTGTCTTCTATGTTAAGAGCCTTGCCAAGATAATCACCGCAGGTATCTTTCATAAATAAAAGGCTTTGCTTTTCGCTGTCGTTAAGTACGGCGTTATCCAAAAGGTATGCAGCAAGAAGCACTATAGCGCTTTGGCCTTCCTCAGGCAATGCGGCGTGGGCCGTTTTACCCGTAGCCGTTACCTTTGCCTTGCCGTCGCTGTATTCTATAGCAATATTTTCTGCCCCTTTAAGGGAGTTTGGCTTAACGTCCTTAAGCACCGCATAAGCCTTGCCTGCTACTGCATTGGTAACGGTGCCGCCCTCCATATACTCTATATTTTCCAAAACGGCAGGCAGCTTTACATCCAGCTTGCCTATACCCTTTTCACCGGTGCAAACGGGAAATTCACTATCGGGAGTAAACGAAAAGAAAGGTGCCTTATGGCTCTTAAGAAAATAGGGCAGATCGTTCATTCCCCTCTCCTCATCGCCGCCCATTATAAGGCGAAGAGAGAACGGCAGCTTTATGCCGTTATCCTTAAAAAATCGCAAAGCATACAGTGCGGCAACGGCGGGGCCCTTATCGTCCTCGGTACCTCTGCCGATAAGCAAATCGTTTTCTACGGTGAGCTTATAGGGAGGATAAGTCCACCCCTCGCCCGCAGGTACTACGTCAAGATGGGCAACTATGCCCATTTCTTCTTCTTTATCGCCGTATATAAGGCTTGCACAGTAATAATCGTGGTTTTCCGCCTTAAAGCCGTAACCGCTGCCTATACCCAGCATTGTATCAATAGCCGTGGCGCTTCCCTTACCAAACACGTATTTTCCGTCCGGCTCGGTGCCTACGCTTTCTATTTCTATAAGCTTGCCCAGGTCTGCCACATACTCGCTTCTCTTGGACTGTATATACGCTTCAACCTGCTTAAGCAATTGTTTAGAATCCATATTCTATCTCCTGTCGTAAATATTGCCGCCGTAAATATCCGTAGCCACGTAAAGAGGAAAGTTTGAGAAATACAGTTTTTTAACGGATTCGCAGCCCAGCTCTTCAAACCCAATAACCTCAAGGGAGGTAATATGACTTGCGGCAAGGGCGCCTGCACCGCCAAGGGCAGCAAAATACGGGCTGCCGTATTTTATTATGGCGTTGGTGACAGCGTCATTTCTTCCGCCTTTGCCTATGGTTGCCGCAACGCCCTCTGCCAACAGACGGGGCGTAAAAGCATCCATCCTACAGGAGGTTGTGGGGCCAAAAGAACCGCACACCTTGCCTTTTGGGGTCTGGGTAGGGCCTGCGTAATATATTACGGCGTCCCGTAAATCAAACGGCAGCACTCCGCCGTTATCAAGTAAACCTACTATTCTTTTGTGGGCGGCATCTCTTGCCGTGTACACCGTTCCGGAAAGCTCTATACAATCCCCCGCCTTTAGCTCAGGTGCTGCAAGGCGAAGCTCGGCGGTATTAAGCTTAAGCATTGTCTGCCGTCCTTTCAATAGCCTCAAGAGCTTCTTCCAACACGCGCTTGGTATGGTCAAGGCCTACGCATATCTGCTGGCTTCTTTGCCTTAAAATATCAGCCGCACGCAATGCTGCCGCCGCATTCTCTCTTGCCTTGGCGGCAATTGCGGCAACGTTTTTCTTTGCTTCCTCTGCGGCATCAGCCTCTGCCTTTGCCCTCATAGCCTCTGCCTCTGCAATTATATTGGCAGATTTCTCCTCGGCAAACAAAAGCTTTTCACCCATACGGGCACAAAGCTCTTCATACTTGGCGCTTTGTTCCTTCCCCTCGGATTGAGCCGCTGCCAAAGCCTCTTCCAGCTCGGCTATACGGCTTGCATACTTTTCCTCAAGGCCTTCTTTTTCGTTCATCAACGCCTTAACGGCATCGTCCTTTTCTGCTATGGCACGCTGATGGTCGGTGGTAAGACGCTCTATAAAACGCTGTACCTCATCCTTATTATAGCCCTTTTTTGCTTCACTAAAAACAATATCAACTGCCATAAACAGCCCTCCGAACATTTTACTGAGGGCACAAGCCCCCTTTTATTCGACATTATTCTACCAAGTTTTTTCCCTTATTTCAAGCCTTTTTTTGATTTTTTTGATTTTATGCCGCCTGCCTGCATATATATCATTCAGAGGGGAGGCGCCGTCACGTGATTATCGTAGGTATAAGAGATGCATTATGGGGAACGCCTACGTTGGTTTTGCTTTTGGCTTTCGGGGCGTATTTTACAGTAAAGCTTAGGCTGTGGAAGCCAAACACCATATTAAACGCCTTTAAAAGCACCTTTTTTTCAGGGGCAAAAAAAGGCAACGGAAACAATTTGTCTTCCATGGCGGCGTTGGCTACGGCACTGGGAGGTACCGTAGGCGTAGGCAGTATAAGCGGCGTGGCGCTGGCAATAAGCCTTGGCGGGGCGGGAAGCATTTTTTGGATGTGGATATGCTCTTTTTTAGGCATGGGGCTTAAATATGCCGAGGTTGCCCTTATACACAGAAGGCGCAAAAGCACGCCGAGAGGATTTGCGGGGGGTGCCATGTACTGCCTGCGTGATATGGGCTGCGGAAAACTTGCCGTATTTTTTGCCTTGGTATGCGTTGTTTCTGCCTTTGCGGGGGGCAGCGTAGTCCAGGCGAAGGCTATATCCGACGTTATAGCCCTTGGTGTACCCACGCCTATTACAAGGGCAACGATAATAGGCGTTGCCGCTTTGTTGGCGGTTTGGGGCGGAAGAAAAAGCATTGCCAAGGTAAACACGCTGGCGCTGCCGTTGGTTTCTGCCTTGTTTATTATCGGAGCGTTTGGGATAATTGCGCTGCACATAAAAGACGTACCCTTGGCACTGGGGCGCATATTTAAAGAAGCCTTTGGCGTAAGGCAAGCCGTGGGAGGAATAGGTGCCGCCACGGTTATAAGCGTGGGCTGTACGAGAGGCACCTTCAGCCACGAGGCGGGAATGGGGTCGTCACCCATATCCTATGCGGCGGCTACTGAAACCGATTCTCACACCCAGGGGCTGTGGGGGATCACCGAAGTGTTTATAGACAGTTTTATAGTAAGCACGTTGACGGCGTTGTGCATTTTGTGCACACAAATTCCTACGGTAGACGGTGCGTTCATTACCTGCTACGGTGCTTTAGGCGGGGCGGTTTACGGCGTTGCGCTGATTATTTTTGCGTTTGCCGCCATAATAAGCTGGTGCTTTTACGGGGAGGAGGCACTGGCATTTCTTTTGCCGAACAAAAAGGTACCCCATTATATATTTAAAATTCTTGTGGCGATAGGTGCCACCGTCGGGGCGCTGCTGACAGAGGGTGCCGCCTTTGCCCTTGCAGATATATGGAGCGTTTTTATGCTTTTGCCCAATATATTTTTACTATACAAATCGAGGAGTGATATCGTTGCATTGGCAAAACAAAACCGTTAACGAAACCCTTAAGGAGCTTGAATCCACCGCCGACGGGCTTACGGAAAAGCAGGCGGCGGAAAGGATAGCCCAAGGCTTGGTAAATAAAACAAGGCATAAAAAGCCGCCGTCGGTGCTTAAAAGATTTTTGACGCAGCTTTCTGACAAAATGATAATAATTTTGCTTATAGCCGCAGTTATATCCTTTACCGTGGCGACGGTAACGGGCGAAAGCAGCGCCGACAGCTTTATAATATTGCTTATTGTTTTTGTTAACGCCGCCGTGGGCGTTGTGCAGGAAAGCCGTGCGGAAAAGGCAATAGAGGCGCTAAACTCTCTTACTTCACCCCTATGCACCGTGATACGCCAAGGAAAAAAGCTGCGCCTGCCCGCAGAGGAAATAACGGTGGGAGACGTTGTTTTGCTTAACAAGGGCGATTTTGTACCGGCAGACGGCAGGCTTATGGAAAGCGAAGGGCTTAGGGTAAACGAATCCATCCTTACGGGAGAATCCGATGCGGTAGAAAAGAACTGCGACGTTACGGTTGCCAAGGACGCCCACCAGGCAGAAATGGTGAATATGGTTTTTGCCTCCACCGCCGTTACCGGAGGACACGGCAAATTTGTTGTGACCGAGGTGGGAGAAAACAGTTGCGTGGGCAAAATTGCGGGGATGCTTGCCGTAACGGACAGAGAGCCCACGCCGTTGCAGAAAAGGCTGGCAAAGACAGGCAGTATGCTGGGGAATCTGGCACTTATTATCTGCGGTATTATTTTTGTTTACGCCTTGGTGCGGGGGATGCCGCCCATTGAAATGTTTATGACCTCGGTAAGTCTTGCCGTTGCCGCTATCCCCGAAGGGCTGCCTGCCATAGTTACCATAGTGCTTTCCATAGGGGTGCAAAGACTGGCAAAGAAGAAGGCGGTGGTAAAACGTTTGCCCGCCGTTGAAACATTGGGCTGTGCCAACGTAATCTGCACCGACAAAACGGGTACGCTTACCCAAAACAGAATGACCGTAACCAAGGTTTACGGCGGCGATAAGCTTGAGCTTTTTGCACTGCTTTGCAATAACGACGATTCTCCAACGGAAAACGCCCTTTTGCGTTTTGGTGAAACAAGCGGTATTACTTACGAAAAGGCGGCAAAAGATTTTCCCAGAGTGAGAGAGGTCCCCTTCTCCTCCGATACTAAATGCATGGCAACGGCACACCGATTTGGCGACGGGTATAAAATAATTTTAAAGGGTGCGCCTGACGTGATCCTGCCCCGTTGCAAAAACAAGGGCGAGGTTGCCGAAAAAGCGGAGGGAATGGCGGCAGAAGCGCTTAGAGTAATAGGATTTGCCTATGCCGATTGCAACAGTTTGCCCAACGACCTGCTTGGAAAAGAGCTTGTCTTTACCTTTGGTGGGCTTGTGGGTATAAGCGACCCGCCGAGAGAAGAGGTTGCAGAAGCGGTAAGGCTATGCAAAAAAGCAGGTATTAAGCCGGTTATGATAACGGGCGACCACAAGGTTACCGCCATTGCCGTTGCAAAAAAGGTGGGGATACTTAAAGACGGCGACAAGGCGTATACCCAAAAGGAAATTATGGCGCTGCCGACAGAAAAGCAGGAGGCTGCCATAAGAAGCGCCTGTGTTTTTGCAAGGGCAACGCCGGAGTTTAAGGTAAAAATAGTTGATGCTTATAAAAAAGCCGATATGGTAGTTGCCATGACGGGTGACGGAGTTAACGACGCCCCCGCCCTTAAGCGTGCGGATATCGGCTGTGCCATGGGCGGCTGCGGCACCGACGTGGCAAGAGAAGCGGCAGATTTAGTGCTTACCGATGACAATTTTGCCACGATTGTTGAGGCGGTAAGACACGGAAGAGGCATATACGAGAACATAAAACGAAGCGTAAGGTTTTTGCTTTCCTGCAATATAGGCGAAATTCTTACGGTTTTTACAGCCATGATGCTTGGGCTGGGCTCGCCCCTTTCGGCAATGCAGCTGCTGTGGGTCAATTTGGTAACGGATTCTTTACCTGCAATATCGCTTGGCATGGAAAAAAACACGGCGGACCTTATGGAAAGACCGCCGCTGCGAAAAGGGCAAAGCTTGTTTGCCGAAAACATGGGGATTAAAATATTGCTTGAGGGGCTTGTTATAGGTGCGCTTTCATTTACTGCATACTACGTGGGCTGCATCTACTACGGAAACGCCGCTTTGGGCGGCACAATGGCGTTTACCGTACTTAGCCTGTCACAGCTTGTTCATTCTTTTAATATGCGCAGCCACAAGCCGCTGTTTAAAATAGGCCCGTTGGGCAACGGATATCTTTGCTTATCCTTTTTGTTCTGCTGCGCTTTGCAGCTATCCACCGTGGTTTTTAAGCCCATGCGTAACGTTTTCGGCACGGTTTTGCTTAACACCGAGCAATGGTATTTTGTTGCATTTCTTAGCGTTGTTCCCTTAATTTTATCGGAAGTTTACAAATTGTTATTTTTATGTTGTCACAAAAAACACAAATAGTTAGTAAAATATTAAATTAATCAGCTAATGGGAGGTTTAAAATGAAAACTGTACATTTCAGATCTGACGACGAGCGCATAAGCACTTTCGGCAGACATACATACGTTAACGGAATGCCCGCTTTTTGTTGGCCCAACAGCGGCTTTAGCTTTACATTCAGAGGTAGCAGCGTTTCCCTTAGCTTTTTGCCCTTTGAAACGCCGTATACACATTACCTGTTGGTTAAGCTTGACCGAATGGCACAAAGGTTTCCAATCTCTACGGGCAACGAAAAAATAATTATCGAAGGGCTTGAAAACAAACGCCATAATATTGAGGTAATAAAGATTACCGAAGGCGAAGGAATTGACGAACGCATTGTTTTTGCAGGTGCGGAGGTACAAGGCGTTACGCCTGAGCTTTTCCCCGTGGCTGCAAAGAACGACAGACTTAAGATTGAGTTTATCGGTGACTCGCTTACTGCAGGATACGGCAATTTAGGCCCTGCCGAGGAAAAGAAGTTCCACACCTATCAGCAGGACAGCACCAAAGCCTATGCCGCCGTATGTGCCGAGCTTTTAAACGCCGAAGCCCATTACGTTTGCTATTCGGGCAAGGGTGTGTATTCCAACTGTAACGGCGTAAAAAACTACGAGATACCCATATTTTTCAACCATGCCTCCCGCGTTACGCAGGAGCCTTGGGATTTTTCCAAATGGACGCCCGACGTAGTTGTGGTTAACGCAGGCACCAACGATTTTGCAGGCGGTGTTGACGGGAACAATTTTGTTGGTGCGGTGGTTGACTTTTTAAACCAGATACGTGCAACCTACCCCAACGCCTATATCTTTTGGGTATTTGGCATGATGACCGAAACCGCATTCCCCTATTTACAAAAGGCGTTTGAACAGTTCCCCGACCCCAAGGCAAAGCTTTTAAAGCTGCGTTGTATGACGGAGTTTAAGGACGAGCAAGGCGCCAACGGTCACCCCAACGTAAAATCTGCCCGCAGGCAGGCCAAGGTTGTGGCTAAATTTATTAAAAAGGAGCTTAAAATATAGTATGGCAAGGATATATACCTCCGCCGAAGAGCTGGTGGGAAACACCCCGCTTTTAACTCTTAACGGCATTGCAAATGCCATAGGCACCGATTGCCGTATACTTGCCAAGCTGGAGGGGTTTAACCCTGCCGGCTCTGCAAAGGATAGGGTTGCTTCCGCCATGATAGAGCGTGCCGAGGCCCTGGGGCTTTTGAAGCCCGACGGCGTAATAATCGAAGCTACATCAGGTAATACCGGCATTGGGCTGGCAAGAGTAGCCGCCGTAAAGGGGTACAGAGCAATTATAGTTATGCCCGACACGATGTCTGCAGAGCGACGCGCGCTGGTTACGGCTTACGGCGGTGAGGTGGCGCTAAGCCCCGGCGCAGAAGGAATGACGGGTGCAATAAAAACGGCGCAGAAGCTGGCGGCGGAAATTGAAGGCAGCTATATTCCCGATCAATTCAATAACCCTGCAAACCCCGAAATCCATTATAAAACCACGGGCCCCGAAATATGGGAAGGAACCGAAGGCAAGCTTGACTTTTTTGTTGCAGGCGTTGGCAGCGGCGGCACCCTTGGCGGTGTAAGTAAATTTTTAAAAGAAAAAAACGATGACATACAAGTAGTGGCGGTAGAGCCTGCACGTTCCCCCGTGCTTTCCGGCGGTGCGGCAAGCAGCCACGGCTTACAAGGGATAGGTGCTAATTTTGTACCCGCAGCGGTGGTTGACCGTCCCTTTGACAGGATAATAGGCGTAAGCGACGAGGATGCGTTTGAATATACCCGCAAGCTGGCAAGACTTGACGGCGTGCTTTGCGGCATATCCTCAGGTGCGGCGCTTTGGGCGGCTTGCAAAATTGCGCTTGAAGAAAACGGCAGCGGAAAGACAATAGTTGTAGTGCTGCCGGATACAGGCGAAAGATATCTTTCCACCGGAATATTTAGTTAAAAAGAACCCCGACAGAGTTTAATCTGTCGGGGTATTTTTGTGTGAATTTATTGAGTTATCTTACTTATAAGATACTTGCCGGTTTCCGCCATCATTTTATAGGCAGCGGGAACAAGCTCTGTCGGGAATTGGCGAACGTAAAAGCCTGCTTCATAAGTCAGGTCACCCTTATAGTCTATATCCTTAAGGGCGGCACAT
This sequence comes from Eubacteriales bacterium, assembly GCA_045604285.1. Taxonomy (GTDB): domain Bacteria; phylum Bacillota; class Clostridia; order Oscillospirales; family CAG-382; genus SIG636. The sequence goes on along the minus strand of JAZUNS010000107.1, from coordinate 1,763 downwards.
ATCTCATCCCAATTTATGCCGCGGTTAAAGGGCATATTGTGATTATCGTGAACGCCGTCGTTATCGTGAACGTGAAGTGCCGTTACACGGCTGCCCATCTTGCGCAGATGATCTGCCCCATTGCCATTTATGGACGCATGGCCGATATCAATAAGGCAGGTAAAGCAATCACTGTCAAGCCCATCCACAAGGGCGCATAGCTGGTCAGCCTCGCCAAAATATGAGGGTCTTATAAGATTTTCTAACGCTATCTTAACGCCGTATTCCTTACAGTAGGGTGCAAGACCCGAAAAGAACTCTATATTCCTTTCCAAGGAATCCTCCCCTACCGGCTGCGGATGCATTACCACGTGGGGGACGCCCAGGATAGCGGTTGCTTCTATTGAACGGACAAGCATGGGAAAGGTTTTTGCGTTATATTCCCCATCGTCCTTCTTCAAGGAAGGAAAAGGTGCGTGGGTCTGGTTAAAGCATACACCGCAATCCTTCGCTATACGGCGAAAGCTTTCCATGCGAGCTTTATAATCGTCATGGTTTACCGGGTTATCCTCTCTCGTCAGGTCGAACATGGAATAATCCAAACCTTCAAAGCCGGCTTTTGCCACAACCTCTATTGCCTTTTCCGTACCGTAAAGTATGGAAGCGTAGTTAAACTCTGTTGATAAGATCAAGGCGTTTGCACCTTCTTATCCGGGCAATTAAATAATGATTGTACGTCTTACGCCCTGAACGCCACAGATGCCTTCGATCATATCGTTGGTAACTTCGTCGTTAGTGTCAAGAACGCTGCAAGCGTTTGCGCCCTTGGAGCGGTTAAGCATAGATTCGATATTAGCGCCGTTGTTGCTGAGAGCCGCAGATATCTGAGCAAGAATGTTGGGTATGTTCTCATGAAGAACAAGGATTCTTGTCTTTGCCTGCTTAGCCATATCGATATTAGGATAGTTTACGCTGTTTTTGATTATGCCGTTTTCAACGTAATCGATAAGCTCGTTTGCTGCCATAAGTGCGCAGTTCTCCTCGGATTCGGGAGTGGAGGCACCAAGGTGAGGGATGCAAACTATCTTATCGCAGTTGATAGTATCGTTTGTGGGGAAGTCGGTAACGTAGGAGGCAACCTTGCCGTCTGCAATAGCAGCCTTAAGGTCTGCTACGTTAACCAGATCTGCTCTGGAAAGGTTTACTATTCTTACGCCGTCCTTCATCAAAGAGAAGCTGCGGGCATTAAACATACCCTTGGTATCCTTGGTGGAGGGAACGTGAACGCTTATATAATCGCTCTTTTCAAACACTTCGTCAAAGCTGTTAGCCTTGATAATGGAGCGGGAAAGATGCCATGCATTGTCAACGGTAAGGAAGGGGTCGCAGCCGATAACCTTCATACCCAGACTGCTTGCGCAGTTGGCAACGAGGCCGCCGATTGCGCCGAGGCCGATTACGCCAAGGGTCTTGCCCATAAGCTCGGGACCTACAAAAGCGCTCTTGCCTGCTTCAACAGCCTTGGCAACGTTTTCTTCGGCAGTAAGGCCGTTTGCCCAGTCGATACCGCCTGCGATGTTACGGGAAGCAAGAAGAAGAGCTGCTATAGTAAGCTCTTTAACGCCGTTAGCGTTTGCACCGGGGGTATTGAAAACAACGATACCCTGTTCACTGCACTTTTCAATCGGAATGTTGTTTGTTCCTGCACCTGCACGGGCAATTGCCTTTAAACTTTCGGGGAAAACCTCGTCATGCAAAGCGGCAGAGCGAACAATCGCACCGTC
>JAZUNS010000106.1:0-15857 GCA_045604285.1 Eubacteriales bacterium | reverse complement strand
GGTCCCCACAAAAACAGAGTTTTTGTGGGGTGTTTTTTCGCCTCGGTTAGTTTCGTCTGCACTCTTTCTCAGCACTCTGTGCGTTTACTGTATCGGCTCAAAATCAGAAGCGCCGTGCTTGCAAAGCGGGCATATAAAATCATCGGGTAGGGTCTCTTCCTCGTGAATATAGCCGCAAATCTTGCACACGTAGCCCTTTTTGCCCTCGGTTTGAGGCTTAGGCTTAACATTGTTCTGATAATAGGTGTAGGTCATAGTCTCCTTGTCAGAGATAACTCTAAGCTCGGTAACAGAGCAAATAAACATACCGTGGGTATCAAGGTCAATATACTGCTCTACCTTAAGGGACATAAAGGAATTAATGTGTCTGGGCAAGAAAACAAGCCCGTTATCGGAACGCAACGGCTCGCATTCCGCAAACTTATCCACGTTTCTGCCGCTTACAAAGCCAAACTTTTCAAATACGGCAAAGGGGGCGTCCACCGTAAGGCAGTTAACGTTCATCTTGCCGGTCTGCTTAATAACGTGGTGGGAATAATTCTCTTTATTTATGGTAACGGCAACTCTGTTAGGAGTATTGGTAACCTGGGTAACGGTATTCACTATAAGGCCGTTATCCTTTTTGCCGTCGTTGCTGGTAACCACGTACAAGCCGTAACCGATGTTAAACAGCGCCTTAAAGTCATTTTTGTTGGCGGTGGAGCTTTGGCGTGCCAAATAGTCCATGCACAGCTCGTCGCTAAGCTTTTCAAGCTGCTCGGTGCTTTCGTCGTTCAAAGCAGAAAGTATCTTAACCGTGGTATCCGCAAAATTAAGGTTTTTGCTGTTGTCCAGCATATTCCTCATAATTTTTGCGGCAAGGGGCGCCCAGCTGCCGTTTTCTATAAAGGCAACGGTGCGGTTACTGTAATTACGCTCGGTAAGATGGTGTATAAAGTCCCTCATAAAGGGGAATATCTCTGCGTTATAGGTGGTGGTCGCCAAAACCAGCTTGCTGTATCTAAAGGCATCCTCAACCGCCTCTGCCATATCGCAGCGGGCAAGGTCGTTTACCACAACCTTGGGGCAGCCCTTAGCCTTAAGCTTTTCTGCTAACAGCATAACCGCCTTCTTGGTGTTGCCGTAAACCGAGGTGTAGGCAATAACTATGCCGTCTTCCTCAGGCTGATAGGCGGACCAGGTGTCGTAAAGATTAATGTAGTAGCCAAGGTTTTCCTTAAGCACGGGCCCGTGAAGCGGGCAGATGATTTCAATATCAAGCCCCGCCGCTTTTTTAAGCAGGTTTTGCACCTGTGCGCCGTATTTGCCTACAATGCCTATATAATAGCGTCTTGCCTCACACGCCCAATCTTCTTCCACGTCAAGGGCGCCGAATTTGCCAAAGCCGTCGGCAGAAAACAAAACCTTATCGGTGCTGTCATAGGTAACTATAACCTCGGGCCAATGCACCATGGGTGCCGCCACAAAGTTAAGCACGTGCTTGCCAAGGCTTAGGCTGTCGCCCTCTGCAACCACAATTCGCTTTTCGGCAAAATCGGTACCGAAAAAGTTCTTCATCATTTTATACGCCTTGTCAGAGGATACCACCGTAACGTCGGGATACGCCTTAACAAAGTTCATAATGTTGGCAGAATGGTCAGGCTCCATATGCTGAACAACAAGATAATCGGGCTTTCTGTTACCAAGGGTGTTTTGTATGTTATCCAGCCACTCGTGGGTGAATGCGGCGTCAACCGTATCCATAATGGCAACTTTTTCGTCAATAACGGCGTAGGAATTATAAGACATTCCGTTAGGCACAACGTACTGCCCTTCAAAAAGGTCAATTTTGTGATCGTTAACGCCAATATACTTAATATCGTTTGTAATGGTCATCAGCCAATTCCTCCTAAATTATTAAAATAAAGCCTTTACGTATTCAAATATTTTATCGCCGGTGGAATAAACCACAATACCTATAAATATAACCACAAGCCCTATCGCCTTTTTTGCGGTAAGCCTTTCATTAAGAAAGATGCGGCTTAGTGCGGCTACAAAAAAGTATTCGGTCGCGCCCAAAATAGGTCCCATGGAGAGGGGTACGACCTTATAAGAAAAAATGGTCAAAAACGTTGCGGCAACAAAAATCATATAGGCAAAAACGGTAAAGGGATTAAGATAATCCGCCAGCAGCTTTTTATTGCGTCTAAGCAGCTTTATAATGCCGTTATTGCTGGTTTTAAGCTTTTGCGCCAGCTTGGGAAAACGCTTTTTAACAAAAACAAACACGCTGTAGTCTGCCTTTTTGTGGGCGCTTTTTTTAAGCATCATCTGGGCGCAGGCAGAAATAATAACACCAATCAGAAAAACGCCGCAAAATAAAATCAACTCTTTATTCATTAGACGTCACCACCAAAAACACACCGGCCAAAACTATTGCCGCACCCACACCCATAGACCAGGTGATAGGCTCGTTAAACAGAAATACGCCCCACAGCGTTGCCCATATCATGTTCACCGATTTGTTGCAGAAGGCAACGGTCAGCGGAATATGCTTAAGTATTTGCTGCCACAAAAGGGCGTAAACAAAAAGCACAAATATCTCTGCCCCGTAAAACAGTATAAAGGGCAGCGACAAAAACTCTTCCCTTGCCGCCAGCTTTGCAAACACCCCGCAAGAGGAGTAAAACAGCAAAAGTGCGTGCAAGGCAAATAACCAAAATACCTTTTTGCTCTTTACCTGATCTGTCATTTTTCCTCCCAATTAAGCACTTCCCTTACACGGTAAGGCTGAAGGTTGCTTATCGTCATATATATTCGTCCTATGTACTCACCGATAAACCCAAGGGCAACCAAAATAAGCCCGCCCAAAAACAGCAAAACCGCCATGGTGGAGGTGTAGCCCGCCGCCATATTGGGGTTTAAAAGCTTGGCAACCACCACGTAGCCGCCAAAGGCAAAGCCCAAAAAGGCTATAAATATACCCAACACCGCAATAGCTCTAAGGGGAACTACAGAGAAGTTTGTAAACCCGTTAAGCCAAAGCTTTAAAAGCTTTTTAAGGGAGTAATTGGATCTGCCCTCCATTCTGGCTCTGTGGGGCATCTCTATCTCGGTAACCTTGCCGATCAAGGTGTTAAGATATCCCATAAGGGAAGGGAAGGGGCTTTTATACGCATCGTAAGAGTCTACCGCAAAGCGGCTTATCGCCAAAAAGCTGGAGGGGTGTACCCCTTTAGCTCTCGTGCCGTTTATCTCTGCCAGCTTGCCGTTGATGCGGCTGGTGACCCTTTTAAACAGACTGTGCTTTTTAGCCTTAAAGTAGGCGTAAACAACGTCATAGCCCTCCATAACCTTGTTTGCCAAGGGGATAATTCCTTCTGCAGGGTGTTGCCCGTCATCATCCATATACACAAGCACGTCACCCTTAACGTAGGGCAACGCCGCCATCTTTGCCGAGGTTTGTCCAAAGTTTCTGGATAAATTAAGCCCAACTATCTTGGGGTCCTCCTCACAAAGCTTTTTTATAACGGAAAAGGTGTTGTCAAAGGGGTAGTCGTTAACAAGAATTATCTGGTAATCGTACCCGTCCTCCTTGGTTATGGCAGCTCTTATTTCGTTTACAACGCTTCCTATTGTTTTTTCCGATTTATAACAGGGTATGGCTACAGAAATAAGCACGATAAAATCGCTCCTTAGTTAAATTTATTGCAACACAAGTCAAAGCTTGTCCGCATAGGAACAAAGCCTACGTTCCTAACACTTTAATATACCATATTTTACATTAGCTGTCAACAAAATTAAGCCCCCGTCAGCCTCTTTTTCCAAGGGTAAGGTCAAAGCTTATGCATAGCAACTCTCTTATTCTTTCGGCGCTTACGCTGCCGTCAAGGCAAACGGATATCCAGTGCCATTTGTTCATGTGATAAGCGGGATAAACGCCCGCCTCTTCCCTATACGTTGCGCCCTCGCCAAGCCTGCATTTTAGGTTTACAACGTCTACAAGCTCTTCACTTTTAAGCCCAAGCCGTGCCTTCGGTATGGTCATAAGCACCGCAAACCATTTTCGGTTTTCCCCGTGCCTAAACACCGCAAAGTTTGGGTATCGCACCCACATATATTCGCCTTCGGTTTCGTAGCGCTCGTTTATATAGCGTTCAAGCTCTTCTCTGTTCATATTTTACATCCTATCCGCCAGGGTTTTGCGCTTCTCCCATATTCCCGATACAAAGTAGATAAACCCGGGGATGGCACAGCCGTAGGGCGCAAGCCCGTAGCCAAGCACAAAGCCGTAAAAGCCAAAATCAAGGGCAATGCCAAACAACCAGCTAAGTCCTATGCGCAGAATAACCCCGTCCAGCAGCGAAAGCACCAGCCCAAGCTTTGCGTTGCCTATCCCCTGTATAAAGGCGTGGGTGCCGCGCATTACCGCCAGGGCAGGGAACATCCAAAGTATGGCTGAAATAAAGGTGCCGGACATATCGTGTACCAGCGGGTCATCGGAAAATATCATAAACGCCTGCTTGCCAAACTGCAGGTACAGCACCATGCATATCACCGTAAACCCTGCAGAAAACGCCCAGGCAAATTTTACTACCTGCTTGCTTCGCTTGCCCTCGCCGGCGGCAACGTTCTGGGCTATCATGGGCATGGCGGCGTGCTGTATACCTTGGGATATCTTGTTGACTATGTCGTCTATCTTAACGCCGACCCCAAAGGTAGCCGATGCCACAACGCTTATATCGTTAACCAAAGAGTTAACGTAAAGCATGGATAAATTAATACAGCCGGATTGTATTGCCATGGGCGTGCCAAGGCTTAATATCATGCCCGCATATTTTTTGCGGGGTACAAAGCTTTTCGGCTTAAAGTCAAAACCAAAGGATTCCTTCCTGCGGTACAGATAAACAATGGAAAACACAAAAGAAACTGCCTGCCCTATAATGGTAGCCCAGGCGGCGCCTGCCACCTTCATGTCCATATAGCCGGTAAAAATAATATCAAGCACGGTGTTAATAACAGAGGCAATGCCTATAAAAAGAAACGGCCTTTTAGAGTCGCCCATCCCCCTCAGTACCGCCGCAACCATGTTATAGCCTGCGGTAAACACCAGCCCCGCACCGCAAATTATCAGGTAGTCCACAGCCATATCGTAGGACTCCTTAGGAATGTTCATAACCTTCATAATAGGTGCTTTAAAAATCAAAACTATGGCAGAAAACAATGCGCCCATAGCCAAAATAATGCTAAAAAGCGTGCCTATTATGCTGTTGGTCTCTTTGCTTTTGCCTGCCCCAAGGGCTTGGGATACAAGCACCTGCCCCGCATTGGAAAACCCAAGGCACACCATGGTGGCAAAGTTAAGTATCAGGCTGCTTTGTGACACGGCAGAAAGCCCCGGCGTGCCTACGTAGTGACCCACTATTATCATATCTATCGTGCTGTAAAGCACCTGCAAAGCGTTAGATGCCATAAAGGGCAACATAAACCAAAACAGCTGCTTTGGTATGCTTCCCTTTGTAAAGTCCTTGGATAATTTGCTGTCCTTCATTTTTCCGTGTTTCACCTTGCCTTGTTAATCAACTGCTGCAAATAAATATTATAGCACAAAACCAAGAAAATGCAAATAAAAAGCAAGTTTTTTAACAGCCAAAGACTGCCGCAAGTTTAGACTTTTGCGGCAGCCTTTGTATATATTATTGCAGCCGTGTATTCAATAAGCACTTATAAAATATATTGACACCAAATAGGATGCGTGCTATAATAGGATAAATCCAAAATAAATAGGGGGGATACAATGGCGCGCAGGCGTGTAAATACAACCAGGCTTGAGATAATACAAGCGGCTATAGAAATGTTTATGAGAAAAGGTTATTCGGCAACCTCGGTCAAGGCGATTGCCGATGCTTTGGATATAAGCACCGGTCATCTAACCTTTTATTTCCCCACCAAGGAGCATTTGTTGGCAGAATTGGTGGATATGCTTTGCAACTTTCAGTGGGAAGAAGTGCAAAAGCACGTGGAGGAAGGCGAAACTCTGGTGATGGCTATTTGCTTGGAGCTGCTTTCTATGGCGGCTATTTGTGAGGAAAACGAGATAGTAAAGGATTTTTACATCTCTGCCTATACCCACCCCATGACCTTGGAAAGAATACGAAAAAACGATGCCAAACGGGCAAGATTGGCCTTTGCGGAATACTGCCCTGATTGGACCGATACGCACTTTGCCGAAGCGGAAACGCTGGTATCGGGAATAGAGTACGCCACGATTATGACTACGGGAGACTCCGCCCCCATAGAAATACGGATTGCAGGTGCGCTGGATAACGTTTTGATGCTGTATCAAGTACCCCTTAAAACCCGCAAAAAGAAGATAAAAAAAGTCCTTGCAAAGGATTACAAGGCCATCGGCCGTTCGGTTTTGCAGGAGTTTACAACGTTTATTGAAGAAACCACCGAACAGGCCTTTGAGGAACTGTTGGTGGGAAAAGCACGATAAAATATTACAGAAAGGATATTGTATAATTAGATCTTCGGTTTGTAACGGTTTAATTATGCCCTAAAACTATGAGACGGATATCATTTTTTAATCGAATAATCGGCGTACTTATGGTTATGATTATGACCTTCAGCCTGCTGCCTCTGCCTGTATTTTCGGTAGGCAGCGGGGCGGCGGAATCGCCGAAAGATGCACAGCGTGAGGTTTTGTATTCCGACGATACCTTGTCCGTTGATATCGGCGGCGCTGCATTTGCTGAGACGGACGGAAGCAAAACGCTTACACTTATCAGATCGGACGGATTGAGCAGCGCAAAATCCTACACCGTATTGCTGTATGATAACAGCGCAAACTACGGCAAAGACTATCGCCTTTCTTACGGCGGTACCGTAATAGAAAAGCGTGACGGCGCAACAAGCGTTTACGACGCTTTCCGTGATAACGGTCAGGAAATAAGCGGCTTGGGCTTTGACCTTGAGTTGACAGCCGCCAATATGCTTGAGCAGGAAAATGCCGAGGGCGGCGGGGAAATCAACGCTGCCGATATGCTTTCTCGCCTGGACGAAATAGGCGCACTTGCTGCTGAGTTTTGCGTAAGCTTTGCCGTCGGGCAAGAAACTGCAGAGCTTGTTTTAGAGCTTTTGGATGACGGTGAAAGCGAATATGAAGAAACTTTTATGCTTGCCGTGCTGGACGGTGAAGGCTTTGTAGTTAAAAACGCTCAAGGCATTTACAATATTACAGATGACGAGCCTAAGCCCACCGTAGAGGTCAGCTTTAATTGCGGGCAAGAGTTAGAGCTTAACGCAGAAAGCGGAGAGGCCGAGTTAACTTTTAAGCGCACAGGCAATCTTGCCACCTCTACTTTGGTTGCTTTGTGCCGTAACGGTCAACCCATGGGTTGGGTGGATTTTGCACCCTGGCAGGAAAATCAATCCGCTTGGGTCATTGAGGCGGGCGCATACACCATGACGGATTTCAACGGCGTTTTGCTGGAGGGAACCGTTGTTGTGGAGGATAAAAGAATTGCTTCCGCAAGTGTTTTAAACGAAGGCGCAGACCCTATACTTGACGCAGTACCTGATTTTTATCATTCCTTGCCCTTTATGGTTAAAGCTATGGACGGAAGCTGGATGCCCGAATGGGCAAAAAGCGCCGGCAGCTACGAAAACGTTGATGAAATAGTGGCAATGGGTGGCGAAGGCTGGAGATCCTTGTATGAAAACGTAAGCCAGTGGGGTCTTGGCTCCTACACTCAGCACTCCTCGGGTGCAAACTATATTATAGACCTTGATACCTCCGGCACGGGCAGCGGGCTTAGAAGCAGCGGCATTCGTGTAAGGACCAGGTCAAGCTATGACATGACGGGGATCGAATCGGTTTCGACGACGGCTAAAGCCGACGGCGTAAATCAAGGTGCGGATTTCACCTTTTCGGTATATGGCACCGGTATATCTCAAACCAAAAGAATTGAAGACGACGGAATTTACGATTTTACCCTTTATATACCTAACAACTGTCAAAGCTCTTACAACTTTGAGTTTGAAAACTATGATTACGCCACCTTCGTCAGAGGATGTAGCGCTTATATACCCAACGGCATAAAGATGACCAAGCGCGAGTATTGTTTCCAAATTGATAACAGCTCGGCAACCCCGTTGTATTACGAAGGGTCAACGAGCATCGTAGGCGTGCTGCCCACTATAGACGGCAACGATTCTATGATCAACGTTACCATGGGCAATACTGATGACAGTAGAGTTAACCTTGTATACAGCTATGAAACGTATCCCGCAGTGCTTACCGGATTTAAGCTTTACAACGTAAAAACAATGGCAACCTCAGAGGTCATAAGCCTTAGCACGGGCAATTCCCACGGCGTTAACGGCGGTACCCAAAGTGCGGCAAGCTTTCTTTTTACCAAAGATTTTCTTAAGAAATATGAAAGCACCTATTGCTGGTTAGGCATGGTTAACGGCGTAGAACGCCACGTATTTACCGTTATTCCGGTTTATGAAAAAATACCCGTCAGCTACAGTATCGAAAATTCCGTAGGCGGCACGCTAAAGCTGCAAAAAGATACCCTCTATCGCGGAGACACCGCCATATTCAGTGATGACGGAGTTGGCAACGCTAAGCTGTCCGGCGTATGGTATACCGCACAAAGCGATCTAAGCGGCGTTACCAAAAGCGGTACTATGGACGCAGACTCTGACGGTAAGGTTCGCATCAAGCTGGAAGCCGAATTCAGCAAATACACCTTTGAGGGCGTGTATGTCAGCGGCGCAGATCAGTTGTTGGTAAAGCTGGGCGAAAATCAGTCTGAATACGGTTCATTGAACTTTGCCGAGGGCGTTGTCCTCAACGGTGACAGCTACGTCAAGGACGAGTATTATCCGTTGATGGCTGCACCTAAAAATGGATATATAGCAAAATGGATGTCGGCAGGCCGTGAATTTTACGGAAACACCTTCTATTATAAGCTTGACGGCAACGCCAACCACAATACCATCGTGCTTGAATTTGTAAGTGAGGACAGTGCTGTTACCGTAGACCTTAAAGGCGTGCTTTCCGTAGCTGACGTGGACCTGCGTACAAAATACGCTTCCATGCTAAGAATGGCCTTCACCCAATTCTTTATTACAAGCGACGTTACCCATAAAGTGGTTACCGACGCCAACGGCGAATTTTGCATAAAAGACTTTAAAGGCGTTCCGGGTAAGACCTATTCTATGATGGTTTCTTACGACGGCGCTATCGGATACGCCAACTTTGTTTTTGACGAAAGCGGCGTATGTAACGTAACCGTGCCGCAGTTTTCTACCGGCGTGGCATTTCCGGACTCCGTTTCGGTTACCCTGGACGGCACCTCAAGTGCATCCAATATGATACAACTTAGGGATAAAGCCAACGTTACCGTTGCCGTAAGGGTTTATGCGCCTGCAGACAGCGTGACGATCAAGAAGGTTTACTTCCACTTTATGTCCAATCCGCTCCTTAAAAGCGACGGAACCTACGGTACCGTGGAAAAGTCACGTTTGGAGGCGTATGACGATTATGAAAAGGCCGACGGCAACTATACGTATTGGTCGGTAACGGTTCCCGCCTCTACTTTAACGGGCAACACCAATTTATATATCTCCGTTATAAGTGACCGAACCGTTTATACGGAAGGCCCCGACGGTAAAATACAATCGAGCATTGCAACGGCAAACAGCGGAAAAGTCAACGGCGGTTATGCGTTTATTTCTCCTATCGAGGACACAAGCATACCCGTTCATTACGATGTTCCTTCCACCCCCGGCTTGCAAAACGCCCCGAGTATCGACTTGGAAAAGCTTGGTATCCCCTTGGTGGGTACTTTGGATATAAGCCTGTCCAGCTTAACGGGCGGCTTCTTCGTTCAGCGTACCGACCCCAACACGGGCGACGTTATTCTTGTATGTGGTCACAGCTTTACTACCATATACGGCACGGGCAACATAGACACTAAGTTTGATGCTGCCAAAAAAACCTACGATTCCGTTATGAATACGGCAGAAAACACCAAGCCTGCAGGTTCTTCCGATGCCAAGGTTAATGCAACGGATAACAAAAATCAAGCCCCCTCTCCCATAACCTTTGCACCCGTATTTATGTTTAAGCTGGTGGTATCTCCCGATGGAAGCGGCGGCCCCGGGTTCATCACAGCTTACGAGATGGCTTTGGGTATCGACACCTTTTATTACAGAACCATCCCGTTTAACGTTTACGGTGCGCCTATGTACGTGGCTTTGTCCTTCTCGCTGGAGGCATATATGGCGTGGGCGCTGGCTATCGAGCCCGGTGCGGTCAGCAATATGGACGAGCTTATAGAATTGTTTGCAGATTTGGCTATAGGCGACGATACCGCAGAATCTAAAACCGAAGACCAAATGTTTTTTGCCGCTCCCATATTTAAATTCGGTATAAAAGGCGGCGCAGGCTATAACTCTTTCTTAAGCTTGTTTGCAGAGCTTAACGTTTCCGCGCCCTTTATCGTTCAGGCTCACCCCGAATGGGATGGGGCGGTAAACCTTGGCTTTGACGTTAACGTAGGCGCAGACCTGGTCGTTTTCACGGGGAAGGCAACGATTGCCCAGGATAGCGTCTATTTGGGCAACGAAAAGCTTGTTGAAGACCTTAAGGCAATTTCGCCTCAGAACGTATCAAGTGCTTCTCTGAAATCCTCGGCTGTAAGCGAAGCCGAGCTGCCGGATATAAACGAGCTGTTTAACAACATCACGTTTTCCCCCGCCGCACGCTTAAGCACCCTCCTACGTGGGTCGGCACAAGCCGAAACGGTATCCTCCAACGCCTTTAAAAACACTCAGGTTCAGCTTGTAAAGCTGGAAAACGGCAATATTGCGGCGTTTATTCTTCAAGATACCCGTAAGCAGAACACGATGAACTACTTAAGCGTTGCCTACGCCATCAGCCAAGACGGCGGGAACACTTGGGGCGACGTTCAGTATATAGACGATCAGACCGACAACGCTGCATCGTCACTTCAGTACGATATTAATATATTCGAGCTTGACGACCGCTTCCTTGTAACCTGGTCGGAGGCTGATTTGGATAAACTAATATCTGAAATGAATTTGGACGTTGAAAACCTTACGGCTTCTCAGGTCGGCAAGCTTATGGCTGCAATGAACCTAAAGGGCGTATTCTTGGATAAATCCGACGGCAGCGCTATCAGCGCCCCCTTCCTTATCGCAAGCAATTCCACCGTTGCGTGCGGAGCCTTAGACGCCGTGCAAAACGGTGATAAGGTTTACGTTTACTATCAGCGCAACGCAGTTCCCCAAGACGATGACATGACCTTGATGGAGCTTGTTTCTCTGGAACGCACCATTGCCATGGCTTGTATCGACGTAAACTCTCCCCACCAATGTGTTTCCACTCCCGTTCGTGCTATGGGCGAAGAAGGTCAGCAATATAGAATTACCGAGGTTGAGCCCTTCGTCCACAATGGAGTTATGGGCGAAATTCTGGTTTTAGACCGTGACGGTAAGCTGGCAATATACAACTCAAACGATGATAGCTGGACCTCCAGCATAGAGGACCGCCAGCTCTACCTGCGCACCTATAATTTTGATGCAGAAACGGGCAAGCCCACCCCCACGGCATTGATCGATATTACAGACGCTTTTTACTGCGCACAAAATCCGCAGGTAGTAAGCAACGATAAATATTTGCATTTGTTCTGGAATCAAAATGGCAAAGTGGTTTATATCACCGATTTTGTTGCCACGTATACCGACCATGCCGCCGTTCAGGCAGATGCATACGTAGTGCTAAACGAAGACGGCACCGTTACGGTCAACAGACCGACCAACGGATATTACGCCAACGATATCGCATCCTCCGATACGATCCACGCAGGTACCGTATTTTCTGCTTCTATGGCAGATGACGGCAACGTGCTTTTGTCCTGGATTGCAGAAGAGCCCGATTCTGAAAAGCTTATTCCCAACGACGAAATTTACGGCGTTCTTCTTCATACCGTTTCCAATGCAGACGCAATAAGGCAGAACGGCAACGCAAACGGCGATATACCCGAAGCTAACGAGCATATTTATCAGCTCGTTTCCTACGGCAACCCCGTTGCGTTAACTGACGAAAACAGCCTGCTTAACGCTTTGGACAGCCTTTGCATGGAAAGCGGCAACAGCGACAAATTCCTGCTGGCGTTCACCAAGCTTAACAGCGATATGCGCTCTACGGCAACGGCAGCAGACGTTATGGTTGTTAACAGCGAAAACGTCCCCCTGCTTGAGATAGTTGACGTAAGCGCACCTGCTTATCCCTCTGTCGGCAGCGATATGACGGTTTACGTAACGGTTGCCAATAAGGGCATAGAAACCGCCACCAACGTTGCCGTAAGCGCTTCCAATATCGGCAGCGGTGCTGCGGCTGCGTTGGATAAGCTGCTTCCCGGCTGCTCCGAAACCCTTGCGCTGACAGTAGCCGTGCCCGAAAGCTTTAATAAAACCACCAAGCTGGAGATAAAGGTGGATTGCAGCAACGGCAACGCTCCCCAAAGCACCTTCGTAGAGGTTAAATACGGGGCGCACTTCGTCCCTGTGGACGTTCCTGCTATGACTGCATCCTTCAACAGCACCAACTGCCTAACCGCTACTACGGTTAAAAACATAGGTAACGCTTGCGGCACCCCCGTAATCAACTTCCTAAATACCGTCTACGGCAGCGATACCGAAGGGAAAGAATACACCTTTGCTTCCGATGAGAAGGTTATCCCCGGCGGCGAGACTACGGTTACGTATCTTTTGAAAGACACCCTGATGAACGCAGAAAAAACAGCGTATTTGACCGTGTCTTTGGGCGACGAATACGATCAAAGCATTCAATCGTTTATGCCTGCTCTTGTAAATAACAGCGTAAACGGCAACGCCGTTAACGCTTCGGTTGCCGAAGTTGTGGCGGCAGTTAACGGATACGATAACAAAACCGTTACCTCTGACGATAAAGCCCAAGTGGAAAAGCTTGTTGACGATATTGATGACTTGCTTACCTCCGATGAGTTATCCGCTGAAGAAAAGCAGCTTCTTAACGATGCTGAGGCAAAAGCAAAGTCTTTGCTTGACACTATCCGCAAGGCGGCAGCGGCTATCCAAACCGAAAGCATAAATAAGGTAAAGGATATTACCGTCGATAACGCTGCACCCAAGCATAAGGCAGACCTGGAAAAGGCAAAAGCCGACCTGGAAAAAGCGCTTGAAACCTACGGCGGCAATTATACCGCAGAAGAAAAGAAGACTATAGAAAGCAATATTAAGCGCATTAACGCTGTGCTTGATGCTATCAATAAGTCTTCCGACAGCGATACCCCAAACACGGGCGATAGCGAAAAAACGGCTGTATGGTTCGCCCTGCTGTTGGGCGGCAGCGGTGCGGCGGTTGCGCTAAGCTCCAAGCGCAAAAGGGCTAAGTCAAATACGTAACGCTTTTGATGCGGCAAAGGCAAGATAGTTCTTTGCCTGCCCTAAAAAACGGCAAAAAATTTTCTCCCGTTACGCAACGGGAGGAAATTTTTGCTTCAGTCTGTCAACAGATTGAAGCGAGGTGAAGTTCACCTCGCTTTTATTGTATTATTTCCAGATTTTCTATTCCGTATTTTAAAATAATATTAATTAATTCGTTTCTTGAATAATTGCTTTCGCTGGATATTCTATCTAATTCACATAAAATGTCTTCTTTTATTCGTACCGAAATGATTTTACTACCATCTTCTCCACGCTTCTTAATTCTAAGCGTTTCCTTGTTCATTGCACACACCTCTTAAAAGTATTTCATGATATAATACTATTATAATGTTGACAAATATTAAATAGTATAGTACAATGAGATATACAAAAAGTATTACAACGGTAATACAAACAAAAAAGAAAGGAAGATTAATTATGAACGAACAAAATCCGAACCAAGAATTGAATGCTGTAGAAAACGAAGCACTTGATAAAATGAGCCGTGGGCTTAAGGAAATTTGGAAAATCGTTATTTTCTGTTGCATCGGTTGGCTCCTTATTACCGTCGGTTTGAAAATCACCCCGTTGCTTGCGATAGTAGGCGCCCTGGTTATTTCCGTTCCTTCCGTATGGGCTGTAAAACGTTATGGCTTTAAGAACATATTTAATTATGACTATCAAATTGAAATTACCCATAGCGATGGCAGAAAGACCTACGATGCTGATTTAGGCGGTAAATTGGGTCTGATGGTTGTTCAGCTTTTCTTAACCATATTTGTCGGAGTGGTCCTCACTCCCATCAGATATATTGCTTATTGCATTAAGTTTAACGGCAATTGCAAAAAGCTGAATTGGACCCCCCAATTTAAACAGGGCATTTGGTTGCCTACAGCTATAGGTGCAGGCGTTTTTGTATTAGGCTTCGTTTTGATGTCCGTGCTGTAATCCATAGTAATACATTTTCAGCGGAGTGAACTCACTCCGCTGTTTTTAGTGCAATTGCCCAATCATAAGGTGTTTTTAAATTGCCTTTGCCGATACCGAGTTTTATATCCGGTTTGTTGTCTCCGTGGAAATCACTTCCGCCGCTACATTTTAGTTCAAATTCTTCAGCCAATTCAACAGCTTCTTTGGTTGTCGTTGTGCTATAGAGCGAATAATAACACTCCATTCCAACTAATCCTTGTTTTTTTGCCGGTGGCAAAAGATTTTTCAGCTCGGATTTTGTTAAGTTCAAAAAAGGATGTGCTAAAACCGGTACGGCATCAATTGATTTTATGAAATCAATCATTTCAAAGAAACGCAATCTTTTGGGTTCTTTGTAATGGCCTGAGGAAGGCGATAATAGCGTGTCAAACGCTTCTTTTATCGAATTGGTATACCCTTTTTTTGTTAACTCGGCGGCTATATGTGCACGGTTAAACTTTCCGTTTGGCGTAGAATTTTTTATAGTATCATAGTCTATTTTATACCCCACTCGATTTAAAGATTCTATTAAATCTAAGTTACTCTGCATCTTTCTTCTGTTTACATCATTCATTAAATCAGTAACTTTATCAAAATTATTTTCGGGAATATAAAGACCCAACAGATGCAGTTCTGTTCCGTTGTAGTCAACCGAAAACTCTGCACCTGCAATCGCTTGAATGTTTTTATTATTGGCAGCCGATAAAAAATCGTGTAATCCATCCACTGTATTATGGTCACACAATGCAACGGCTGATAAACCGATATTAACTGCTGAATCTATAATTTCTTTTGGCGTATATGTTCCGTCAGAATAAATTGAATGAGTATGTAAATCACAAGTTTTCATATTTAAATCACCGCCTTTTCTTCTTTATACCACATTTTATTTCAAAAGTAAATCCCTCGTATAAATTCTCCCCGTTTTTACAAATAATAACACCAAACTGTAAAAACAAGGTGATTAAGATATATGAGAGCAACAGGTATTGTACGCCGTATAGATGACCTTGGGCGTGTGGTTATCCCCAAGGAGATACGCCGCACAATGAGGATAAGAGAGGGCGACTCGCTGGATAACTCATTGACACTTGAAGAAAAATTTGCGATTGCAGTACATAGTTTTGTAGAGCGGCATAAAGAAACAGCGGAGTGAAACCACTCCGCTGTTGTTGGTTACATTGCTCCAATAAAATATTTAAAGGTGTTTGCGTCTATTTCAATGATAGACTGTTTGCCATCATTAAATTCAATTTCTATCATATATTTACTCTTTTTTTGGGCAGAAGCTGCACCTGCAACTGCTCCCGCTACTACAAACAATGCACCACCAACGGCGCCACGAACTATACCGCTTCCCATTTTTGCTTTTTCATTTTTAACAATTATTGTGTAACTAGCAA
>JAZUNS010000105.1:0-11610 GCA_045604285.1 Eubacteriales bacterium | reverse complement strand
GGTGCAAACGCCTGCTATTGTTCCGCAAAGCAGGGCTATCCCCTGCCCGCTTACGGAAAACAAGCCGACGCACAGCCCCGTAACACCGCCCACGGCGGCGCAGCCCGTTCCGCAGCCCAGCCCCGCTACAAAGCCGTACAGTCCGCCGTAAAGCATGCCGCCCTTTAGCGCCGCCGCAAAGGCAATAAGCACGGCAACCCCTTGGGCAACGAAGCTAAAGGGCAGCACTTTGTTTATTAAAAGCATGACCGTAAAAACAAGGGCTGCAAACCCGCCGTGCCTAAGGCTTTTTTTGCACCGTGTATCCAAAGCGAAGCTGTAAAGCACCGTAAAAAGCGGAGTTATAACAAGCCAAGGCACGGATTTTGCAAGGGTGTAAACGCCATCGCTCATCCCCGACGCCCATACGATGCCTATGGCGGCAAGGGCGGTAACGGGCTTTACTAAGGCGCTGACCGCCCTGCCCTCGATAACCTTTTTAAGGGCGCACACGCCTATTGCCACGGGTATGCAAATAAGGGGCGAAGGACTTAGCACCGACGCCAGGCACAGCCCCACAAAGCCCGCAACGCAAAAGCTATCCATGGCTATATACAAAGCAAAGCCAAAGGGGTACCCGCCGCCTACGGGAACGCAACCCAAGGCAAACACCGCAAGCGCTGTAAAAAGTAGGGGCTTGTACTTTTCCAAGCCGCTGATAGCCCACCTTGCGGCGGCTTTTAATCTTGCTTTTGCTGTCATATAAAACACCCTTTTAATTATTCAGGTGTATATTATAGAACAGCCATTGTAAAAATTCTGTCAAAACAAGGCGAACAACAAGGGATGGCATTTTTACCGAAAAGCTTTACAGCCAAAGGAACAATCTATGTAAAATTAAAGCGGAAGGATATGCTCCTTCCGCTTTGTATTCGGTCTGAAACGGCACACCGGGCGTATGCCGATATTTGCGCCGCTTATTCCACCAAGCCTGCGTCGTACTTAAGTATCCACGCTGCATCAAGGCTGTCTACCTTGCGGTCGTTGTTTGCGTCGCCAAAGATGTTGTACACCAAGGAATAGGTGCCGTCTTCTTCCGGAATCCATACTTCATTGGAATCTGTCCAAAGATCTGCAGGTACCGTTCCTTGTTGAATAGCTATCTTATAAATATCCTCGTCGGTAAGAAGACCGCTCTCGTACGCCTCCCACAGCTCGTAAACCTCGGTACCTTTAACGACAACATCTTCGTTGCCGGAACCGTAATGAAAGACGTAACCGTTTAAGATGTTTATGTGATAGTATCCGTTATCCTCAAGACCGGTAATATATGCGACTGCCCAATCGTTATATTTTCCGTAGTATGCAAGCACTTCGACAAATCCGCTTTCATATGATCCGGATTCATTTATACACCCCTCCCAAAAGCCTTGGCAGATGGCACTTTCCTCTTCGGGTGTAAGAGTGGGGTCGTACTCTTTGTTGGCAAACTCGGTTATTATGCCCGCATCACGCTTTAACACCTGCGCCGCATCGAGGCTGTCAACCTTGCCGTCGCCGTTTACGTCACCGTTTACAGAGATTGCAAAGGCTTGTATACTGCCGTACTGACCCGTAGGATCACTGTTACCGGAAATTACTTTATTAACCGGCACATATGCCCAATTATCAAAATAATTTGCTGAAACTACCGTTGACGCAACCGACATAAGCAATATCACGGTAGCTATTATTTTAAGAAATTTTCTCATAGTGTTCACTCCTTAATCTACAGATAACCTTTACCAATTCTGGTCTATAAATGAATCGTATTGCAAAATCTGCGATGCGTCAAGACTGTTTACAATGCAATCCATATTAACGTCCGCAATCTTTAGCTGCTCCGGCGTTAATGCAATCATCTCTGCTGCATACTGATTTATCCATGAGGCATCAAGAGACGTAGTTGCACCGTCACCGTTCACGTCACCGGGACGCCATTTTACCCAAGTTACGTATACAGGTACCTCGTCTGAATACATATCCGCTATATCAATACTGTACCGATAGGCACCGCCGCCGTTCATTGGTACGAAATATTCTATAATCTCTACATTGTTTATGTTTGACATAGAATTGTCTACCTCAGAGCCAAAAACTTTATGCAACGATATATTAATATTGTCAAGAGGATTTGTTGTGCTTATTTCCGGGTCATTATCATCCATATATTGCTTTTGAAAAGTCATAACTATACGCACCTTTTCGCCTGCTGTAAGAGTGCCTATATCTTGTTGAGCCTGTTGAGCAGCATCGGTCAAAATCAGATAGTTTGTTGCGGAATTAAGTCCCTTTGCTATATTAACGGCACTTACGGCATTAACTATACCTGCTCCGCTGACTTCTCTCAGATAGTTTCCGACCAAAGCATCGTCAATACAATGCCCTTCTTGCAAAGTATTATCTCTGTCGGGATCTATTTTATGGTGTTCAGCACTTGCCAAAAGTATACTTTTTACATAGTGAATATTTGAGACTGATTTTAAATCCGAATTAGCTTCCATCATCTGTGCAATTATACCCGTGACAATTGGTGCTGAATAACTCGTCCCGTTGCAATAATTTACTCGAACATCCGGGGGGGTTGGAGGATTTAATGGATCATAGCTTGTTTTAACGATTGGGATTTTAGCCCCCGGGGCAGCTATATCCGGCTTATTCGGTACGTAAGTATCATCTTCCTGATAACTGGAGGAACTGAGCATTCTGTACGGTGCATTAAAGCCAACGCCCCCCTCAACTGCAGTGCTTGCGTTGCCTACGGTAATAGCATTTACAGCTTTGCCGGGACTTGAAATGTATACAGAATTTGGGTTAAATTGGTCTGTGTCAGGATAATCGCAAAGGTTGCCGGCAGAGACAACAAAAACTATATCATGTTCTGTAATAATAGCATCTACAACCCTATCGTACGCACTAGAATATCCTTCACCATTAGCAAGACCACCGCTGTAATTTATAACCTGACACCCTTGTTCTGCTAATCTTTCAATACCTCTGCATACATCATTGCTGTATCGTACAGGCGTTTGTATAACCTTAGCATCCGGTGCCACTCCCTCGTAGGTTACTCCGCCTATCGTTATGCTTTGACCTACAATAAGAGCTGTGACTTTAGTAGCGTGAGAAGACGTATCTCCTAAACTTACGGCGGAACCATTAGTTCCGGCATTATTCACAAATCGCAACTGAGCGTCTGCGCCTGTACCGTAAATGCTACTTAACTGAGGATGACTTGCATCAAAATAACCACCCTTTGCTTCCAATATACCGATAGTAACACCTCTGCCCGTATAACCGGTACCGCTGTTATAGCGGCTACTTTTGGTGCCTACAGTAGAATCTGCAAAAATTTGCTCGAATTGGTCTATTTCGTCTAATTCATCGGTTTGCTGAACTCCATTGACAAAATAGGACAAAGACAATACCTCGTCAGTCTTAGCGTATTTAATTATATCCGCCTTGGTTGACTGTACTATCAAGATAGAGGTCAGGTTGCTGAAAAAGGTGACTTTTCTGTTTTCGGTATCAACGTATTTACTTACGTATTCATTATTAGCCGCTGTATATTCACGCCTTGAAATTTGTATTTTTGCCTGGGAATACTCTTTTTGGGCATCGTATATTGCATCATTCACAGCTTCGCTCGTAAGCACAGCACTGCCCGACGCACTTGCCGTTGCCACGCTTAAATTGCTGACTATAGCAGGTACAACCTCTGTGTTAAAGCGTTCCTCGCTTTCGTAAACGTCGGGGTCCATTTGCTTTTCGGTACGCAACGCCGTATTTATCTTTTCCTTCGTTGCGGCACTCTTTTTCCACAGAACTACGTCAACCAAATCCGTATCGGACATAGTCGCCATAACCTCCCAAAGCTCGTCTTCTATCTTATCCTGCCAGGGAAGGGTCATTTCTTCGGTGCTTATTATTTCATTGCCTGCGGTATGAACCGTGCCAAGTGACAGCACGAGAACTGCGCAAAGCATTATTGAAAGCGCATAGCGCAAACATCTGTTAACGTTTTTCATAACGTATCCTCCTTTAGTAATAAAATGTTGTTGTAAAAACTAATTTCTATAAAAAAGGTTTAATACGTTACACATTCCTCCTTTCCGTTTTATTCCTTATGCGCATCGGCGTTAAGCGTATGCACTTTAATCACCCCCTGTATTATCTAAAATGAATGAGAACTATAATCCTCTCATCCTTTTTACAAATATATTGTATTTTATATTTTTTCGTTTGTCAACAATAATCAGTCCCGCTTTTAGTTTTTTGTATACCTGCACAAAAATTCGGTTTTTTGTTTGTACATATTTACTTGTGCGTAGTAGTGTTAACTATTATGATAACACAACAAAAAAACGGCGGCTTTTTACCGTTTGCCGCCGTTTTGTTGCACGCTTTTTTGCTTATGCTACTTTTTTGTTCTTTAGCCTTAAATTATCCGCTATCAGCGCTATAAACTCGCTGTTGGTGGGCTTGCCCCGACTGTTTTGCACCGTGTACCCGAAAAAGCCGTTCAGCACGTCCACGTCACCTCTGTCCCAGGCTACCTCTATGGCGTGGCGGATGGCTCGCTCTACTCTCGACGCCGTGGTGCCGTACTTCTTTGCCACCGTGGGGTACAGTATTTTAGTTACACCGTTTATTACCTCTGCATCCTCTATTGCCATAAGTATGCTTGTACGCAGATATTGATAACCCTTTATATGGGCGGGAACCCCTACCTGATGGATTATGCGGGTCACTTGCGCCTCCATATCCGTGCTTTCCTTTTGCTTTTCCATACCCTTTATGCGGCGGGCAAGGCTGTCGCCGTCCACGGGCTTTAGCATACAGTAGGCGGCGCCTTCCTCAAGACATTCCTCTATCATAGGGTCGCCGGAGTACGCCGACACCATTACAAAGCGTATACCGCCAAGCTTGCTTTTACATTCCTGCATAAGCCTTAGTCCGTCCATTTTAGGCAACAGCACGTCGCTTACCACCACCTTGGGGCGGTATCTGGCAATCTTTAAAAATCCCTCTTCCCCGTCGGACGCCTCTGCCACCACGTCCACGCCTGCCTTTTTAAGTCCCTCTGCCATGGCGGTGCGGTTTTCTTTATTACTGTCCACGATTATTACCGTTGTATTTTTCTCCACAGTTTTTCTTCCCTTCGTTGTCATTTTACCAAATTTTACCATATTTTGGCAGGAATTGCAAGCGGTTTTTAACATCTTTTTTCGACAAGGGATGCCTTTTTGCACAAAAAAGCGGCAGGCCAAAAAGGACTGCCGCCCAAGTTGATGACAAACCTTGTCATCAACTTGGCAGAGTGCTGAGAAAGAGCGCAGACGAAACGAACCGAGGCGAAAACTGTACAAAAGTACTGTGAGCCGAGGTTCGTTTTGAACGAAAAATTACGATAAATTGCAGAAAAGTCGGGATAAATTCCCGACTTTTCTACTTTATTGTAATTAATTTTTTATATTTTTCGTGTTCTGTGCCTTTGTCAGCAGTCTAGGCGGCAGGCCAAAAAGGTTGCCGCTTCATTATTTAATTATATTATTCCTCTTCGTCGTCCTCAAAATCTTCGTATTCGTCATCGTCATCACTTTGACGCCACTTAATAACGAAGAACACGCCGCCGCCTATCATAACGATGGCGATAATAACTATAACGATAATTATCTCGATAGAAACGCCGCTGTCGGGCTTGGTGGCGGGGGTCTGTGTTGCAGTTTCCGCCATGCTGATGGTGATGCTGCCGTCGGCAGAGATGCCCTCGATTTGTATAACAACGTCGCCGTGGATGCCTGCGTAGTTATCGTTGGTTATGTCCTTGCCGTTTTCGTCAAGGATAACCATATTAGCGTAGTCAGAGGTTATATTCTGTATGCAATAGCCTGCTCTGGAATAAACGGTTATTCTGAACAGGGTGCCGCTTTTTTGAGAAATTTTGCTGACGCTCATGCCGTTTTCGCCCTGGGTAACGATGCCGAACGCATCAAAGCTGCACTGTGAATCGTTATAATTGATGCTTACCCAGGAGGAAGAGCCGATATAGCCCAGGAACACGCCGTATTTATTCTCGGAGGGCATAAGCGCTTCAAGCCAACCATCGTCACTGACAACAGAGAGCTTATCGTCGGCAAAGGAAAGTGCGCCTTCGCTGGAAAGTGGGGTGTACTTAAGCCACTCTGCCTTGTTGCCTACGGCAAAGGGGGTCTCGTCCTTAGCGGTAAGGGCAACGGCGTTTACGGCTATTCTCGTACCCTGGGGGAGGGCGGAGGCGTCGTTACGCTCTACCAACAGAATAGGGGGCAGGTTGCTGAAGCCGTTGGCTTCTGCACGGGTCTTAAAGTATTCCTTTACACGGTCGGTATAGGCACCGTCAAAGATTACGCCGAAGTCGATATCTGCCGCAAGGCTGAAGCTTGAGGATGAGGGAACCACCCACCAATATTTGTTTTGTACCCCTATGCGAAGGGTTTGGGTTGCCAATACGGTGTTAAGATATTCCAAGCCGGACTTTTCAATAACGGTGGCGCCGCTAAGCTCGATATACGCAACGCCTGCTGCGTCGGAGCTTAACATTGCCTTAAGCTCTTCTGCGCTGTAGGAGCCGGTGTTAACGTCCTCGCTGGTTTCGGGCTCGGACTCGCTTTCCGTAACGCTATCCTCGGCGGAGGATTCGCTCTCAGAGCTTTCGGGGTCTTCAACCGCCACAAACTTAACTCTTATATGCTTGTTTTCGGTTACGTTCCTTATTATTATAGATTCGCCCATTACGGTCCATTCGTCGTTGTTAACGGTAACGTAATCGATCTTGAAGCCGTCGGCAGGGACAAAGTTAACGTCAACACGGCCGTTTTTGCTTACCGTTGTGGGGTTTGCAAAAACCTCGCCACCCTCGCCGCCAACAACCTCGGTGGTTATGCGGAAGGTGTCCTCAGCGGGGGTGCCGTCGGCATAGCTTATTCTGATTATTTCGTTTTGAACAACCTCAAGAGTATGGAAGGTTTGGTTGTTTATGGTAACGCCGCTTTCCAGCAGCTCTATCTTCTCTACGTGCTTGCCTTCGTCAGCGGTTACGCTAATGTAGATGGATCTGCCCATGGGTACACGAAGCTGGGTTTCGCCCTCGGCAAAGCCGCTGACGGTAAAGCTGCCGCCCAAATCGTTTTGAACCACTACCTCGCAAAGCTGGCTGAACTCTACGGCAACGGTGGTTTCGCCCTGGATGGTAACGTCAACCGCACCCTCTACGTAAGGGATGCTTTCGAGAGCGACACCGTTAACGGTAACGGACTTGATGCCGTAGCCGCTGTTGGGCACGATGTTAAGGGAAACCGTATTGCCAAGGAAGTAATTTTTGTTTTCGTACTGAACGCTGCCGCCTTCGCCCCAAGTTACGTTAAAGGGAATGGCGTCTGCTGCTTCCAGGTCGATGCGAACGTCAGCATTTCTGGAAACGCTGCTAATTGTAATATTGAAGGTTTCGGGTGCCACGGTATATGTATCAATGGTGCCGACGCTTACGTTGGATACACGGAAGCCTTCTGCGGCAGTAACGGTAAATACGGCATCCTCACCAAGGGGAACCTGAACAACGTAGCTTGTATCGGGGCTGAGGTTAGAGTAAACCGAGCCGCCGTAGCCGATGGAAACAAAGCCGTTGTCGCCAACGCCCGCTGCGCCAAGCTTTAAAAAGAAGGTGATGCTGCAGGTTTCAACGGGGTCAGAGCTTTCGCCGGGCTGAGTAGATTCCTCCCCGGAGCTGTCATCAGGCAGGGTGCTGCTTTCATCGGGAAGCTCGCTTGTTTCTATGGGTGGCTCAACGGATTCTGCAGGGTCATCCGAAGATTCAACGTCGGAAACGGTAGGCTCTGCGCTTACTTCCCCCGATACTTCGCCGCTTTCCTCAAGAGCGAAGGCGGTAAGAGAAAGCCCGCCGAATGCCATAAGCAAAGCTAAAAATACGCATAATATTTTTTTCATTAAAATTCCTCCGAACAGGTAATTAATGGGGGCAAAATGGAAAGGTTTACGTCATTTTTGCCCAAACGCAGTTGACAGAGGTGCAAAAAGATGCTATACTGTCAAGTACATTATACATAACTTTGCGGCAAAATACAATACTTTGTTTGCAATTTTATTATTTCAGGGGGTTAAGTTTATGGCAGAAAAGAAAAAAGTTGAGGCGATAACCTCGAGAGACGAGGATTTTGCCAAGTGGTATACGGATATCGTTAAAAAAGCAGAGCTGATAGAATATACCAGCGTTAAGGGCTGTATGGTTATCCGTCCCTACGGCTATGCCATTTGGGAGAATATACAAAAAATACTTGACGGTATGTTTAAAGCAACCGGGCATGAAAACGTTTGTATGCCTATGTTTATACCCGAAAGTCTTTTGCAAAAGGAAAAGGACCACGTTGAAGGCTTTGCACCCGAGGTTGCATGGGTAACCATGGGCGGCAAGGAAGTGCTGGAGGACAGACTTTGCGTGCGCCCCACCTCTGAGACGCTGTTTTGTGAGCATTATGCAAATATCATCCATTCCTACCGTGACCTGCCCAAGCTTTATAACCAGTGGGTAAGCGTTGTACGTTGGGAAAAGACCACCCGCCCCTTCCTTAGAAGCAGAGAGTTTTTGTGGCAGGAGGGACACACCATCCACGCCACCGAGGCTGAGGCTATCAAGGAAACCGAGCAGATGCTTGATATATATGCAGATTTCTGCGAAAAATACCTTGCCATGCCCGTTGTTAAGGGTAAGAAGACCGAAAGCGATAAGTTTGCAGGCGCAGTTTCTACCTATTGTATAGAAGCGCCTATGCACGACGGCAAGGCGCGTCAGGCAGGCACAAGCCATTTCTTTGGCGACGGCTTTGCAAAAGCTTTTGATATTACCTATACCGACAAGGAAAACAAGAAGGTTAACCCCTTCCAGACAAGCTGGGGCGTTACCACCCGTCTTATCGGCGCCATAATCATGACCCACGGTGATGACAACGGCCTTGTTCTTCCCCCTGCCGTTGCACCCGTTCAGGCAGTTATTATACCCGTTGCCCAGCACAAAGAGGGCGTGTTGGAAGCCTGCAACGCTTTGAAGGACAAGCTTGCCAAGCGTTTCCGTGTTAAGCTTGATGACAGCGACAACTCTGCCGGCTGGAAGTTTGCCGAATATGAAATGAAGGGTGTTCCCCTTAGAATCGAGCTTGGGCCCAGAGATATTGAAAACGGCCAGTGCGTAGTTTGCCTGCGTGTTAACGGCGAAAAGATATCCCTGCCCCTTGAAGGTATTGAAGACGCTATTGAACAAAAGCTTGCGGAAGTGACTGAGCTTATGTTTAACAAGGCTATAGAAAACAGAGAGAAAAAGACCTACACCTGCCACAGCATGGACGAGATTGTTAAGTGCCTTGAAGAAAACGGCGACGGCTTTGTTAAGGCAATGTGGTGCGGTGACGAGGCTTGTGAGGATGCCGTTAAGGAACAGACGGGCGTTTGCTCTCGTTGTATTCCTTTTGGTGACGAGGTTGTGGACAGCAAATGTGTTTGCTGCGGTAAGGAAGCAAAGCACCTGCTTTATTGGGGCAAGGCGTATTAAAAGAGCACCCCAACAAAACACCCCACTACTCACATTCGTTTGTAAATAATTGTGACGTAAACATAAAAAAGGTTAGATTTTAAAATCTAACCTTTTTTGTTTGTCATTGCATTTATAGACCTACTGCATCGCTTATTTCGTCAAGCTGGATATCCTTGAATACAAATTCAAGGTCGGACTTTAGGGTTCTTATTTCGTTTTCGTAATCACTTATGGTGCCCTTAAGCTGTTCAAAGGACCCGGTGGGGGCATCATAGAACTCGGCGTAGGAAGCAACCTTTGAATAATACTGCTTAAGGGTGGGATAATGCTCGTAGTCGGAATAATTGTTGCCCATTTCTTTAAGTATCTCTTCGGCTTCTTTAAGCAACTCTGAAATCTTGGTGTGGTCGCCGCGGTCATCGCCTGCCTGCATTACCACGTAAAGACAGCACTGCCATGCATCGCCCCAAAGGAAACTGCCGTTTACGCAATCGCTGGCTGTTACATAGCAATTGTCTGCCGCAGCTTCAAGCTCATCCGAAGTATAGCTGGTTTCAAGTGCCATTTTTGTAAAAATATTATAAGTATAGGCTTCGTCTGCATCGTATATGCCAAAGCGCCAAATGCTGTAAATATCGTCCATGCCGTCAATACACATTTCCGCCGCCTGGGCAATTTTTCTGTATGCGTCGCCTGCGTTTTTGAAGATTATCTCTGCAGAAAGTACATCGAAGGCTTCTCTTGCTTCTACAAGGGCAAGTCTGTTTGTCACCTGGCTTTTTTCAGAATCGGTAAGTATGCCGTAAAGTTTTTCGGCGTTTTTGATTGCCTCTTCACTGTCAACGGTTACAGTGCCTATATCGTCAATTGCGTCAATTGCCGCCTGTACTGCAGCACTTACCTGGGGAGCGGAGCTTGCAGGGGTATCACCACCGCTTTCACTGCCGCCACACGCCGCCATGCTTATAACCATAAGCATCGCAAGCAAAACAATGCTGATTTTTTTCATATTGTAATTCTCCTCTAATTTTTTACATTTTTTGCTTTGGTAGTATTTTATCCTACTTAGTAGGATTTGTCAATAGCAATTTAGTTGTTATGTATAATATTTTTGAGGTGAAGAACAAATGAGACCATTGAAGGAAAAGATCAGCATTACTATTGATGCAGATTTATTGGAAAGGCTTAAGCAAAAAGCCGAGGAAGACGACCGCTCGTTATCGCAATATATAAACCTTGTACTTAAGGAGCACGTAAAAAAGGAAGCCGCCACTGAATAACGGCGCAGAGCGCTGACAAAGGCACAGAACACGAAAAACGCAAAAGAAAATTTTTTAAGACGTCAAAAGTCGGGGATTTAACCCCGACTTTTATGCAAATTATTGTATTTTTTCGTTCAAAACGAACCTCGGCTCACAGTACTTTTGTACAGTTTTCGCCTCGGTTCATTTCGTCTGCACTCTTTCTCAGCGCTCTGTCAAGTTGCTGACAAAGGCACAGAACACGAAAAACGAAAAAGCAAGCAAAAAAGGCTGCCCTAAGAGAGACACTTCGTAAAGAAGTTGTCTCTCTCGGTTTTTATATACACAAAACGAATGACACTTTGCACATTGAATGTGAAAGTGTCATAGTGGGTTACATACTTTGAGGAAGGTAATACTTGCCGATAATAAAGAATTTCTTTCTCGGCAGGTAAAGTGATATTGCAAACTAAAAGTTTGCAGTGATATTTTTGCCAATTAGCAAAAGTGTTATTGAAACCTTGCGGTTTCAGTGATATTATATTCGCCCTAAAAACTGTCCGCAGGACAATACCACTCTTTTGGAAATATCTCGTCTTCGACGAGGTATTCCAAAAGAATATCACTGCGAAGCAATATCACTCGCCGTCAGGCGAATATAACTGAGGCGCACTTCCTTACGGAGTGCGCCTCGAGGTTCTCCTGTGTTTTTATTTAACTTAAACGGCTATCAGTCGTTCTTCTTGCGTACGATAACGGCACCTGCAA
>JAZUNS010000104.1:0-13719 GCA_045604285.1 Eubacteriales bacterium | reverse complement strand
CATTGATTACGATCTGAACGTCTTCCTTCTTCTTGCCAACAACCTTAAGAGCGTTGGTAAGACCTGCAAGGGTAACAACAGCAGTACCGTGCTGGTCATCGTGGAAGATGGGAATGTCACAAACTTCCTTAAGTCTCTTTTCTATTTCAAAGCAACGGGGAGCGGAGATATCCTCAAGGTTAACACCGCCGAAGCTGCCGGAGATAAGCTGGATGGTCTTAACTATTTCGTCAACGTCCTTGCTCTTAATGCAGAGAGGGAATGCATCAACGTCGCCAAATGCCTTAAAGAGGGCACATTTGCCTTCCATAACGGGCATGCCTGCTTCGGGGCCGATGTCACCAAGGCCGAGAACTGCGGTACCGTCGGTTACAACAAGGCACATATTCCATCTTCTGGTAAGCTCGTAGGATTTGTTTACGTCCTTCTGTATTTCAAGGCAAGGGGTAGCAACACCGGGGGTATAAGCAAGAGCAAGGTCTTCCTTGGTCTTACAGGGAACGGTGGTAACAACCTCTATTTTACCTTTTTTCTCATAGTGAAGGGCTAAGCTTTTTTCTGCAGTAGTCATTTAATTATTGCTCCTTATATTGTTATATTTTAATAGTTACCGGAAAACATCTTGCTATCGCCGGCATCGAAATCGCCAAAGTATGCCTTAACGTCCATACCGAGGTAGTTAGCCATGTCAACCATTTCTCTAACGGTGTTTTCGTTAACCTTTATGCCGTTAGCTTTTCTGTCTGCCATTGCTGCGATCTCTTTTTCGCCGTGGGTGTAAATTCTTTCCTGACCGTCTGCCTTGGGACTTTCACGAAGGTCCTGAAGGTAGGTGGAGAAATGAGCCTTGATATCGTCTGCATTGCCAAAGAATGCGGGATTGATTGCCATAAAGCCATGGCAGATGCCGCTTTTACCGTTCTTCATGCAGTAGTTAGAGGTTACGCCCTGAGAGAGGATGGAAGCGAAGAATTCGCAAACCATACCCCAGCCGTAGCCCTTATGGCTGCCGAGCTGTTCATTAGAGCCGCCGAGAGGCATTATGCCGCCGCCGTTTTTAGCAACGATGTTCTTAAGAACGTCTGCTGCGTCGGTAGAGGGGTGACCGTCTTTATCAAGAGCCCAGCCTTCGGGAAGGGGCTTTTCCATCTTGTTGTACATTTCAAGCTTACCGCGAGTAACAACGGTGGTGGAAGCGTCAAAGAAGAAAGGATAGGGTTCTGCAGGTGCGGACATTGCTATGGGGTTAGAACCGATCATAGCGAGCTTACCGTAGGTGGGAACCATTATTGCTTCGGAGTTGGTGCAGGAGAAGCCAACGAGGCCTGCATCACAAGCCATCTTTGCATAGTAACCTGCGATACCGTAGTGGTTGGAATTTTTAACGGAAACGATACCAACACCGGCGGTCTTAGCCTTTTCAATAGCAAGCTCCATAGCGGCGTGGCCAACAAGCTGACCCATGCCGTCGTGTGCGTCTATAACTGCGGAAATAGGTGTATCAAAAACAACCTCATGCTTTGCGCCAACGATGATTGTACCCTTTTCGATACCCTTGTGATATCTTACAAGGCGCTGCATACCGTGACTTTCTATGCCGTAAAGGTCAGAAAGCATAAGAACATCGGAAATTATTCTGCTTTCGCTTTCGGAGAAGCCGAATTTACAAAATGCCTCCATACAAAATTTGTCAAGATGCTCTGCCGGATATGTCAAATATCCCATAAATATCATTCCTTTCAAAATTATTAACTGTGTTGTTGGGGTGGAAAAATCATCCTCTCCCCTCTTTGATTAGATTATCACAAATAACGCAATATTGCAAGAGGTTTTTGCTGTTTTCCTATTAATTTTTAAGCAATAGAAAACCACCGGCTAAAGCCGGTGGTTTTGGCTGTTTAAGTTTCTATTGCCGTACACATTATCATATAGTCGGTGGTTGCGATATTGCCTGAGCCATCCATATCTCCTGCACAGGTATAAAGCTCACCAAGGGTACCCGTACCGTCGATTACCTTTGATATGGAAAGCAGGTCGGAAACGGAAATTATGCCATCGCAATTAACGTCCCCATCAACAGCCAGTGTATAGCTTTGCTTGACTACGTTATTAACAACGAGATTAACCGTATAGCCCGTGCAAACCGCACCGGAGGTTACGACGCTGCCTGCTGCATCCTTAACAACTATGTAGCTTGCGTCCTCGTTAAACTTTTGGGCAAGCTGCGTACCCGTTATACCTACGTTAGCCCCTGTTAGGTAGTTGCCGCTGTATTTAACGCTTGTATCCTTAATGGTAAGTGAGCTTGGCCCGATGGGAACACCGCCGTTAACTAGGATATAGCCGTTACCCCTTATGGTTGCATTATCCAGATATATGCCGACCAAGGTCAGCTTATCGCCGGTTACTATCTTTGAGCAATATTGATAATTGGTATATCCGCTGTGTATAGCAAACAGTATTTGATTACCGCTGACTGATACGCTTTTGGTTGCGCCGTTTTCGTAAATGCTGTTAACGGTGTAGGTGCCGTCTGCATTAGGGGAACAAACAAAGGCACGCCACCAGGTCATACCAAATGAAGTTCCTTTAGATGACGTCCATACAGTACTGTTACTTGCAGAAACAGATCCGTTAACGTCGGCAACAGGGATATACTCCACATCCGTTGGGTAAGAACCTACCCATGGGCCCATCATTACGCTTTTTGTAGTAGTTGCGGTGTTTTCGGGGCCTACGGCAGTTACGGTTACCTTCATATATTTGCCTGCAGCTTGAGCAGGAATCGTTACCGAAGTACCGGAAACGGTTCCGCTTGCAACGGTTGTTGCGGTAGTTGCGCTAATTTCGCCCTTGTATACCTCTGCTTTGTAGGTATAGGAAGTTGCGTTTTCTACAGCCGCCCAGCTTACGGGAAGAGCCGCATTGTGTGCCACTACAGAGTTAACGGTAACCGTAGGGGCTTTAACCTTGTTTGTTTGCGCTTCGGAAACAAGGCAGAACCAGTCTACCGTCATCTTTGCAACGGTGGTAAGGTGACTTGCAGAAAGCCAAACGTCACCCGGATAGGAGCCGCGAGCTGTGGTAGGATAACTATCCAATACGTGATAAGTATTATTGCTGGCATTGTAGTCTACTATAGCAATAAAGTGGCCGGGAACGTGGGCTATAGCCGTACCGCCGCTGTTAAGATGGTTTATAAGCACACTGCTTTTAACGTTTGCCCACCAGCCTTGAGTCCCATTAGTGTCTATAGTAAAGCCGAACTGTTCGCCATACTTAGCGGTTACGTACGGGTAAAGCTCATATCTGTAAGTACCGTCAGCCCCGCCTTTGTTATAGCCG
Organism: Eubacteriales bacterium; assembly: GCA_045604285.1. Taxonomy (GTDB): domain Bacteria; phylum Bacillota; class Clostridia; order Oscillospirales; family CAG-382; genus SIG636. Next base: position 10,374 of record JAZUNS010000104.1, on the reverse strand, counting down.
CCTATATTGTATGCCCATTGTGCAACCGTGGGAACGTCCATTGCATTACCCGTTAAATAGCCGACAGCGTTTACCAGCGAGAATATGCCGCAGCCGGTTGCACGAAGCGTACCGGTGCCGTATACGTAATTATCCCATTTAGCTTGGTTTTGTATAACTATTTGCCAATTTTCATAAAGTGCATCCGCTTTGGGGGCTTGAGGTATAAACGTAACCACAAGGCTTAAAATCATAATACTGCACAGCAAGTATTTAAGCGAATATTTTGTTATTGACTTAATGGTGTTCATATATGCCTCCTTTTTTACTTTATAGCTTGATACCATTATATAGAAAATTGTGCAATTTGTCAATAGTTGGATTTGATTTGATAAGCGATTTTGTAGAAAACCACAGCGCACATGAATGACAAGAGGCGTTGGCTTAGTGCCAACCCCTCTTTGGTTTATTAGTCGTACTGCTTTTTGGTTGTGGTAGAAATTACATCTTCAATGCTTCTTGCTACAGCGCCGCCGTAAACATAGTATCTGATATTGTTTGCTGCGTTATCGCCGGTATAGAAGTCACTGAATATGCCGTGCCAAGTATCTTCTACGTATTCATCACCTGCACCAAGGTGTTCACCGAACTCGAGGAACTCGTAATTGTTAGCGTAGATCGCATAAGGAACTGCTACAATCTTTGCACCCTTCTGAGAAGCGGGAATGCCGGCTATGATAGCGTCAAACTCAAGGTAACGCTGGTCATAATTGTAAACACCGAGGAGGTCGGTCATGTTCTGCTTATTGGGGTTCTTATCGTAATCGTCGAAGATGTTGTTGCCTTCACCTGCGGCGGGATAATCACCGGGAACAAGCTCGGTAGAGATATTGCTGTAATAGTAGTACTTATTTGCGCGGGAGTGCTGAACTATGCCGCCAAAGTCAACGTAGTTAGGATTGCTGCCGTATCTGCCCGTACCGTGCTTGTTAATATACTCAAGGAAGCGGTCCATACCTTCCATTACGGAATCTTCATCAAAGGTATACTTGGTACCGTTAACGGTATATTTAACAATGCTTTGCAGGTCGGAAAGCATATCAAACGCTTCTTCGGTTTCAGCAGACCAGTACCTGGTTGTGCCGTCGCCGTCTACGGTTGTAAGCATGCCGCTGTAAACTATGTTGCTGGTGGTTGCATAGAATACGCCGTCAACCTCTACAACGCCGCCTGCGATACCGGTGAAGTTAGCGCTGTACCAATACTGAGTGGTGTTACCGGATATGGTTGTGTAGGTCCAGGAAGGCTGTGTTCCTTCGCAGGTCCAGTAATGTGCCATACCGCTTACGTCACGGCTCATTATCTTGATATCTGTCTTTTCACCTTCAGAGCTGTAGTAATATACAAGCTTCTTGTTGTTAAGAGTTACGCTGTAAACGTTGGTGGAATCAACGATGGTCGAGTCACTGCTGTACCAGTGGCCGTCAGCATCGATCCAGTTTACTCTGTTTACGGCTTCTGTACAGTACCAATAATGAACGTTGTTTTCGTCATCAGTAGTGGTGTACTTATAGCCCTTAACGGTAGATACTGCGCTGTAGAAGTAGTTTTCGCCACTCTTCCAAACGCTGCCTATGCTGTTTTCCTTATCGATTACGATATCTTCATCGCAAGTGAAGTAGGTTACGACGCCGTCTATCGTAAGCGCGAATTTAGCATTTGCCTCGTTCGTTTCAACAACGTTGGTAAGCTTGGTTACTTCGCTTACGTTGCTGAGCTTAATTACCTCAGTCACACCGGTTATTTCGGATACGCCTTTTACTTCTTCAGCTTCGTCAAGCTTGGTAAGCTTAAGGCCGTAATCTTCAAATACGGAGGTGTAGTTTGCTCTGGACGGGTAGGTGTCCGTCAAGAATCTGCTAAGGTTATTAAGAGTCATAATCAAGGTGCCGTACTGTTGTTTATGGGTATGAGTGTTGTAGTAAGCCGAGTCATCAATGTACCAGATGGAGCCGAAACGCAAAGTGGTTTCGGGGTTTCTTGCAACACCGTTGTAGGTTACAGAACCAAGGTTGGTCTTAGCGCCGAGAGGTGCCAGGTTGAGAGATACGCCGTTCTTATCGTCTGCATATGCATCCCAGTCAGACTCGTAGTTGGTATCCCAAATTACTGTACCGGAAAGCTCTACCCTGTTAGTAGGCATGTTGATATACTGTTCGGTATTATCCATATTGAAGTAACCCTTATTCTTGAGATAGTCAAGAGAGTTCATCAAATAGATAGGCAGGTAGTAGTAAGAATCTTCGCCAAGATAATCATCAGGTACCAAGCCGGTGTACTCGTCACGGGCAAGGACGTTACAATTGGTCATAGGCGTAGGAACTGCTGTGGTGGTGAACAAACGTGTTGTGGTCTTTGTCTTGGTACCGTCATCGTTTTCTACAACGTTAGTATAGTAGATACGGCTGTCTGCCAGAAGCTTGTAGGTGGATACCCAGTTGCCCTGGTAGTCATACTCGCTGGCAGAGAGTTGGTCGGTAGTTACTCTAAGCAACAATTGGTCGCCGCCGTAGAAGTAAGGAACGTTTCTGCCGTCCAAAGCACGCTGTTCTACGTTGCCGAATACGTAATGAGTGGTATATTCTTCTTCGGGAACGTTGTTATAAACCAAGTTAAGCTCGTAAGAACCGGTTGCGGTTTCATCAGAATAGAGATCCTTATCATAGAAGCCGCGGAAGAAGGTAGGACGAACTTCGCTGTCCTGAGCTTCCTCGATATCGGTGGTAAGACCGATAGCGTTCTTTACGTACTTATCGTCGGTAAGGTCAATTACGGGGTAGCAAGGATGGCCTTCGAAAACTTCAACCTCGGTAAGACAGATCCAGCCGTCTTCACCGCCGTCGGTTTCGGCAACTACCTTAACGTAGCGGTAGCCACCAAGCTGCAAGCCAAGCTCGCCGTCACGTGCGAAGGTGAGATTATATCTGTAAACGATATACTCATCGGTTTCAAGAACGATATCAAGACCCTTAAGTGCAACCTCGCTATCGTCATTGTCCTTTGCGTTAACCGTAGCAACCTTACGCCACTGTTCGGGAGCATCGGGGTTGGAAACGTAAGCCGTTACGTTGTAAGGACGGTTGATCTTATCAACGCCATCCTTAGAGCTGAGCGCATATACGGATACGTAGCCAACGTCATGGCCTATATCTTCACCGTTCGCATCAAGGTTTTCACCCATATCGAAGGTCAAGGAAACTTCTGCCGCATAAGCCTTCATCCAGCCCACGGACATTTCTTTAAGGCCGCCTGCGCCGTTAAGGGCGGGAGCCGCGCCGGCACCTGCGTAATTGTACGCATAGAGGCCGGTACCGCCGATACCGTCGGTCAACTGACCGGTAAGCAGGGTGTTTGTTTTGGTGTTTGCTCTGCCGTCATCGGCATAGCCTTCGTCCTCTGCAAACAGGTAACCTGCCTGGGTAGGAGCGAGTACGAAGGAATATTCCTTTTCAAATACGTTATCCCACATTTCAAGAGTATTCTGATACATAAGGATAGCGTCTTCGGAAACGTCAACCCAAGTGGATGCGTTGGTGTTGGGTCTGACATCGGGGTAAATTGCATTCTGGATCACCTGGAATTCGGAAACGAAGGTCTTTTCGTTCTGAGCAGAGTGATTCATTATAGTTGCCTTGATGTATCTTGCAGTAACACCAACGGTCTGGAGGTCGAAGGTGTAGTCTGCAACGGTGTTACCGTAAATAGTATCAGTGTTACCGGTGTAGATTATGGAAGCGTAGCCGTCATCAAACAGCTTGCTGTTATAGCCTACGTCATCAAGGGCAACAGAGCCGATGTAAGAGTAGCTTAAGCCATCGGTAGAAATGGAGAATTCAACGCTTGTGGGGAATACAACGCCGTCTTCGCCACCGCCCATGAAGCGGAGCTTGAATGCGGACAAGCCGTATTCAACGGAGCCAAGATCCAGTATAATGTTTTCCTCACGGGTACGGACGTCTTCCTTAACCTCATAGCTGTCATGCTTTGTATCAACGCCCTGGATGTAGGAGTAAACCGTATCGCTGGGGTCGATATCTTCGATAACGTCAGCATCGGGGGTACCCATACCGTCGCCTACGAAATAGCCGATTGCGTAATCTTCAAGAGCTTCTACCAAATAGGTGTTGGAGTAAATGCTCATCTTATCGCCATCGGTAAGCTGGCCTACGCCTGCAGGCACGTAAAGAACGTTGCCGTATTGGTTTGTATCGAACCTAAGCACCTTATTGGAGGAATAGTAATACTTAAATGCTTCTCTGTAGTCGCCATCGGTATTAGCCTTGCCTTCGATTTCGCCAAGCTCGTTTACGTAGTAAAGAGGAGTTTCGGAATGAACGGAAAGGAATGCCGCAAGTGCATCTTCCGTATTGTTTTCACGGAACCAGTTTTCGGTATACTTATAAGTAGTATCCCAATAGGTGGGGAGGTTTCTGAGAGAGTACATCTTGCCAAGAGCTATATTGTAGTTCTCTCTGATAAATACGTTGCTTGTAATAAGCTGGGTAACCACAAGATTCTCATGGTCGGATGCGAGAACTTCTTCGATCTTGCCTTCACCGGGAGTGTATCTGATAGCGGGAACCATCATCTTAAGCACTTCCCTATTGGCGTAGCCGAAGAGAACGGCATCTCTTGTAAGACCGTAAGATTCTTGGTCTTTTGCACTGTATGTGTAGTTAAGTGCAATAATTATAGTGTTATTATCAGGATAGATATTGAACTTGCTCTTATCAACGCCTTCTTCAAACAGACGGGAGAGAACCCAAGTGTTATAGGAGGTGTTATATTCAAGCTCAAGTATAGTCCAATCAAGAAGTGCGCCTGCATCGGAAAGGTGGTCACTATACTCCTGCGTAAATACTATAGCGTTATTGGTATAGTCATTTATCTTTGCAGCAGGAACGTTGGATGCAGAAATGTTAATTCTGTTCTTGGTCTGATAATAAGTGGTGGTTGTGGTTGTGTTACCGCTGTCTTCGGTGGCTGCGATAGCCGCATAAGAGAGGGTAAGGAATTCAGAATTACCGAAGGTGTTGGTTGCGAGATTATAAGGATTGTTGGTGGTTGCATTAATTGCAGGAACTTCTTCGCCTTCCTTAACGATTGCGCTGGCAAGGTCCTTAACACCAAGCATGGTCTCGGTAGGATCTGCTACGGTAGAGTCAAGGCGGAGGGTATCCCAATTTTCGGAATTCTTCCAATAACCAAGCTCATCGGTAGTGGAAAGATGGAAGTTTGTTATCTGAGCGTCGTCAGTACCGCGTCCGTCGGAAGCGTTGTAAGAATTCTTCAAGGAGCCGTTCTTCCAATACATCCAGGTAATGGTGTAGGAAACATCCTCGTTGCCGGTATTGGGAATCCAGATGGTAAAGTTGTTCCAATCCCAAACGTGTCTGTACATGCCTCTTGAGGCATCGCCGTCAACGCCTACTATGGGAGAGAACGCCATTACGTCATCGATATTAACAGTCCAATTCTTGTTGGTGAGAACGCTGCGCTTGGTTTCTTTCCAGCTTGCAAGCATGGTGTTTTCAGGGTCACGGGTGTTATCCTGATAACCGGTAATGAAGCCTACGCAAGCATCGTTCTTAAGCTCTACGCCGTTTACAAGCCATTCGGTATAGCCTGCATCAAGAACTTCACTGTAAAGAGTGGAGAATTTTGTATCGTGATAGTCCTGAACGCCAAGCCAGCTATGCTGATGAGAATTAAGCGTACCGTCGGATTTGACAGACCACGCACCGGTCTCTTTATTCTTAGCGCTCTTGTAAGGAATACCGCAGTTATAGGTATCGATCCAATCCTTATACTGAGCGTTCCAGGTTTCGGTGGTTTCAACCCAAACGGAAAGGGTATCAGAGGTTTCTGCCTGAACCTTCCAGTCAAAGCTGAAGTAAGCGCCACCCTTAGGAATGGTTATTTCGGTGGAAATTGTACCACCCTGGTTAATAACGCGACCGGAATCCAGCTGAGAAGTGAAGTAATAAATACCGTCTTCTTCAACGTAGGTGAATGCATCTCTGGAGTTGAGGTCTGCCTTAAGTGCAGCAAATGCAGGGTCAGCGTTAGTGGTGTGGATCTTGGATACATCGAAAGTGGTGGGAGTATACTCTATTTCTTTACCGTTCTGGGTATTGAGAACTTCGCCGCGTACGGAAGAAATGGTAGAGTAGCCTTCGCCGTCGGTATAAGACATATCCTGGTAGCCCTTACCTTCGGGTGCCATCTGGAGCACGTAACCAAACTCGGAAGCGTCTACGTAATAGTAGAAGTCTTCTACGTTTGTCATGTCGGTAGTAATGGTCTCACCCGTGATGGGATCTACGTGGGTCTTATTGGCATCAGTATAACCGTAGGTGCTGTCAAACTGCATCAATGTACGTTTACCGAGAGGCTTTTCGATACCCATCTTGGTATAGTAGTTACCCCACTTCTTAACCTCGTTATTCTCTTTTTCGAGAACGAAGCCGAGAGACGTGAAGGGAATTGCTATTTCTACAGTGAACAGGCTTTGACCGTTTGCACTTTGAGAAGCTTTAGCCTTACCGATTATGGTAGAAACATCCAGCTTAAACTCGTTGGTTTCTGCGGTCATACCCAAAGATGTAGTCTTGAACTCTACGTTCTTGTAAGCATCCCATGCGGTCTGGAGGTCTGCGCTGTTTCTGTTATTTAGATAGCGGGGATCCAAATCACCGGTCAAGGGATAAACTTCACCGTTGGAAAGAGTAAGGGTTGCATCGTCAAGGATGTAGGTATCCAAAACGAAATCATAATTACCGTAATCGTGTCTTGCAGTGTCATTAAGATTTGCTACGGACATAAACAAGCGGAAGGAAGATCTGCCGTCTACGTTATCGTAGAAATCATAGTACTTTTCAGCACCCTGTGCATGGGTATAGAAGCTCCAGGTGCCGTCTGCAGCGTTATAAGTTGCATTCCAGTTAATATCGGGTGCAGACTGATAATTACGGTGGTTAAGGTCTTCGATGCCGCTGGCAGTGGGCATACCCTCTACGTTAAACAGAGTGTTTGCGGTAGCGCTGTCTCTGGGGAAGGTATAAACGTTTTCCCAAATCAAGCCCTGATATGCGCGGTTAAGGTAATACTTGGTGTATTCCATACCGTAAATGCCATCGAAGTAAGCCTTATCGAGGTGACCGCTTGTAGAGGTTTCATATCTGAAGCCGTAGATGAGGTAGTCACCCAAAGACTTGGTGAAGTCGTTCATCTCTACAACAAGGTCGCTGCTTTCGAAGAACCATACTATCTGGTTGGATATCTGGTCAGCGGGTATGGTAGTTCCGTCAACGGTGATCGGAACCGCCATAAGGCTGGAGCCCTGGATATCCTGAGAAAGTGCGTAGCCGTTGGAGACGAGAATGTAACCGTTCATTACGGAGTCAGCCAACAGAGTCTGTTTACCGCCGTCGTCGTTGCCGAACTTGGAGACAGAAGGCTCGATAGTAGTTGCCAAATTAGCGACACCGTACATGAAATCTGCATCGGATACGTCATAGCCCTGGTTCCACTTGATAGAGGAAACCTTATAGATCTTAAAGTTATTAAGGTTAACGTTGGAGTAAGTGCTGCCTTCGCCTTGATCACCCAATCTGGTGATATCATGCTTAAGCTGGAAGAAGCCGGTGCTGTCATCATAGTAAAGAGAGCTCTTAACGAAGGAGTTGGTAGTACCGTCGCCTTCAGTGCCGGTCTGATTCCAGTTAGCAGTATTGTAATCCATTGCGAAGGTTTCGTAATAATCGTGAGATGCGGTGTAGAAGGGAACCTCATCCTCTTCATACTGGAGAGCGATATAGAGATATTCATCATCCCAAAGCATCTTATAATCAAAGCTGTTGGAAGCGCTGTCGCCACCGGAAACCTTGAGGGATTCGGAAAGTGCGTTTACAAAGAATTCCTGTACAGCAACGTTCATGGATTCATCAACGTCCATTACTGCACGAACGTATTTTGCGGATATACCTTCGAAGTTTACGCTGAAGTTATAAACGTAAGCTTCGCCGGGTTGATACTGATTGTAGTATCTGTAGTCGCCCAGGGCGTCCTTAGCGGTGTAACCAACGTCGGTCCAGTTATTGTTATCCAAGGAAACCTGGAATCTGATGCTGTTGGGGGCCAAATAGCCTCTGGCGGGAGCTTCCAAAGTGGAAATTGCAAAGGAGTTAAGGCCGTAGTATACACGGTCAAGCTCCATCCAAGCAACAACGTCACCTGCATAGCCGGAAACGGTGCTCCAGGGAGACTTAGCAGAGTTATAATCCCAACCGGTGGTAGTACCGTTTGCATTATAAACCAGATTACCGGTTGTGCCAACAGAGGCGCCTGCCTCGTAAGCCGTTACGTTATAGGTTACGTTAGAGGGAATATTGTTACCGGAAACGTCCTCATAAGATGCGGAGAACTGAACGACCCAGTCGGTATCGCTTCTGGTTGCGGAATAGCTGTAAGGAACGGCAGAACCGCTGCCAAGGATGATAAAGCCCTTGTCCTTGTCACCGTTAAACTCAAAGGTGTAGGTCTTGTTGCCCAGCTTAAAGCTTACGGTTGTGCTATCCAAGGTGGGAGCCCACTGGGTAGCGAAGGTTGCGTTGATGTAATTGGTAATACCCTGCTTACTGGTATACAAGCCGTACCAAAGCTTACCCTTAGTGGTATCAACATAAGAGGTACCGTTTGCATAGCCGGGGTCCATACCGTCGGTAAGTGCAAAGCCGCCGTCATAACCTTCGGGCAAGGTTGCAGTACCTGCAGTGGTATCGCCGTAAAGCTTAACGTCAACTGCCTTTATGGAAACCAGGTTGTCAAGCTTTGTAGTGCCGGATCTAAGTGCGATTTGTGCGGAAGCGCCGGAGGAGAAATAGTAGTTTTCTTTACCGGGGTCACCGTAAACGCGGAACTCGCTGATATTAGCAGCGGAAGAAAGAACAACCTTAACGCGCCTTGCGGAAACTTTATCGGAAAGCTTATAGGTACCGTCGGCGCCTATAACGGTTTCGACAAGATGGAAGTCGTCGCCGCCTGCGGAGATGTAGAAATCAGCAGCCATAGAGCCTGCACCTACAAGCTGGAAGGAACCAATGCTGGTCTTAACTTCGGAAAGCTCTACAACAAACTCGGTACCGCTAACGGTTGCCTCCTCCTTACTGTCGGTAAGAATTGCGGAAATGCTGCCGTCAACGGTTGCTTTATGTGTTTCTGCAATGTTGGTGTGGTCGTGGTCATCAGAACCGGAAACCATAACCTCATCAACGTACACGCCGGAGCAGTCGGTATCATAATAGAAGGTAACCTTAATATAACGACCGAATGCGCCGTCGATAATGGGGGCGTATTTAGATTCTTCATCAAAGCTGTATCTGCCGGTGGCAGGGTCTTTAACGAAGTTACTGCTTTGAACGACGGACACGTACTGCCAGTCGGAATCGTCAAAGGATGCGCCCTGAGAAATGGTAGGAACGTAAACCTTGGAGGAAACCTCAAAGGTTATCTGGAAGGGTACGTTTGCACCCATTGCATAGAAGGATACGTCAAACTCGGTAAGAGAATAATATATCTCGCCCAAGTCGATTATCATATAGTCATAGCTTTGACCGTCGTTGGTAAAGGTGAAGTAATAGTCAGCCTTGTCACCTCTGCCGTCGAATATTTCACCGTCGGTCATAAGAGTGTTATCGATAACACCGGTAGTGTCCTCTGTGCTGTATGCGGCGGTGAAGACGTAGTTACCGTTAACTTCACCTAAGCTGGGAACGTGATCGTTACCGTCGCCGCTTACCCACTTATTGAAATACTGGATCTTGCCGTCTGCATCGGTATAAGGAAGTGCAACGATACCTGCGATGGTACCGCGAACTTCGTCGGAATCCCAAGCAGAGCCCTCATATACACCGAATTGATAGGATTTCATGGTGTTGCCGGAAACCTTAAGGAGGGCGCCTGCGGGAGCTTCAAAGGTTATCATGTACTTAGGAGCATAGTATACGGAAAGCTCGGTTACACCGTTAAACCAGCCGTTTGCCTTAGCGGTTACGGTTATGGTGTAATAGCCTTCACCCGCCCCAAAGTTTGCAGAGGTAAGGTTGATCTGAGAGCCGGTAAGGTATTCTGCAACTACGGTGGTATTACCATTAGAGTCGGTAACTGCAACGTCATAGGTTACTATAACGCCGTCTTCACCTGCAACAACGTCATCCCAGTTAAGGTCGGTGGTCATACCTATTTCCTGCTCATTATAATGAGAGGTAATAACGGGAGCGTCGAGCTTAGCGGATTTAACACCGTTGATTTCAACTTCGCTATAAACAATGTAGC
>JAZUNS010000103.1:0-10821 GCA_045604285.1 Eubacteriales bacterium | reverse complement strand
TTCAGAAGCACGGGATGCTCCTTGATAACCACGTCGATAGCGTCCCAAACCTCGGGGGTGGCACGCTCAACCTTCTTCTTAGCGTCCTTTATGTTGGTTGCCTTACCTGCGGCAACGAGGTTTTTCATAATGAAGGGCTTGAACAGCTCAAGCGCCATTTCCTTAGGCAGACCGCACTGATATATCTTCAGCTCGGGGCCTACAACTATAACGGAACGGCCCGAATAGTCAACACGCTTACCAAGCAGGTTCTGTCTGAAACGGCCCTGCTTACCTCTGAGCATCTCGGAAAGAGACTTAAGAGGACGGTTGTTGGGGCCGGTTACGGGTCTGCCGCGGCGACCGTTATCTATAAGTGCGTCAACCGCTTCCTGAAGCATACGCTTTTCGTTGCGGATGATTATATCGGGCGCTTCAAGCTCGATAAGCTTTTTAAGACGGTTGTTACGGTTAATAACACGTCTGTACAGATCGTTAAGGTCACTGGTAGCAAATCTGCCGCCGTCAAGCTGAACCATGGGGCGGATTTCGGGAGGGATAACGGGCAGTGCCTCAAGAATCATCCATTCGGGACGGTTACCGGAAATACGGAACGCCTCTACAACCTCCAAACGCTTTATAAGGCGCAGCTTGCGCTGACCCTGGGCGTCCTTAAGCTCTTCCTTAAGCTGTTCTGCAAGCTCTTCTGCGTTGATTTCTTCAAGAAGCTCTTTTATAGCCTCTGCGCCGATACCTACACGGAAATCGTTTTCGTATTTTTCATAATAATCTCTGTACTGCTGATCGGTAAGCATCTGCTTTTTAACAAGCGGAGTATCACCGGGATCAAGAACTATATACTGTGCGAAGTACAGAACTTTTTCCAAAAGCTTGGGGGAAAGGTCCAAAAGCAGACCCATGCGGGAGGGGATGGCACGGAAGTACCAAATGTGGGAAACGGGAGCTGCCAGCTCTACGTGACCCATACGCTCACGGCGAACCTTGTTGGTGGTTATCTCAACGCCGCACTTCTCGCATATTTTACCCTTATAGCGAACTCTTTTATACTTGCCGCAGTGACATTCCCAATCCTTGGTAGGCCCAAAGATCTTTTCGCAAAACAGACCGTCACGCTCGGGCTTAAGAGTTCTGTAGTTGATGGTTTCGGGCTTTTTAACCTCGCCGTAGGACCAGGAACGGATCATATCGGGCGATGCAAGACCGATTTTTATGCTATCAAATTCTACTCTTTCCACTAAAATGCTCCCCCTTTCTTATTCATCGTCGCTGTCGTCGGTGTAAACGTAGGTTTCTTCATCGGAAACGCTATCGTCGTCATTGTCGGCAACTACGCCTTCTTCGTCATCGTACATGACGTCGTCGGGGTTCTCAAGAACGCTGCTGCCAAGCTCGGTTTCAGAGAACTTTCTTTCGTCCTCGCCCTCGTCATCGGCATAGTCCTTAAGGGTTATTTCGTTGTTTTCCTTATCCATTACTCTTACGTCAAGACCAAGAGACTGAAGCTCTTTAACAAGAACCTTGAAGGATGCGGGCACGCTGGGGGTAGGAATGTTCTGACCCTTAACGATTGCCTCGTAGGTCTTTACACGGCCCTTGATATCGTCGGACTTAACGGTAAGGATTTCCTGAAGGGTATAAGCTGCGCCGTAAGCTTCCAGCGCCCAAACTTCCATCTCGCCGAAACGCTGGCCGCCGAACTGAGCTTTACCGCCCAAGGGCTGCTGGGTAACGAGGGAGTAAGGACCGGTGGAACGGGCGTGGATCTTATCGTCTACCAGGTGGTGCAGCTTAAGGAAGTACATATAACCAACGGTTACGGGGTTATCAAAGGGTACGCCGGTTCTGCCGTCATAAAGAATGGTCTTACCGTTAACTACCTGCTTTTCTTCACCGGTAGCGGGGTCCTTAACGGTTATGGTGCCGTAGCCTGCTTCCATAAGGCACTGCTGAATGTCACGCTCGTTTGCGCCGTCGAATACGGGGGTCATAACCTTAAAGCCAAGCTTCTTGGCGGCGATGCCAAGGTGAACCTCAAGCACCTGACCGATATTCATACGGGAAGGAACGCCCAGAGGGTTAAGAACGATATCCAAAGGAGTACCGTCGGGAAGGAAGGGCATATCCTCGGAGGGCAATATGCGGGAAACAACGCCCTTGTTACCGTGGCGGCCTGCCATCTTATCGCCTACGGAGATCTTACGCTTTTGTGCGGTGTAAACTCTTACTACCTTGATAACGCCGGGCTGAAGCACGTCGCAATCATCTCTGGAGAAGGTCTTTACGTCAACAACATTACCGCTTTCGCCGTGGGGCAGACGGAGGGAGGTATCCCTTACTTCTCTTGCCTTTTCGCCGAATATGGCGCGCAGCAAGCGTTCCTCTGCGGTAAGCTCGGTTTCGCCCTTGGGGGTAACCTTACCTACCAATATATCACCTGCGCGAACCTCTGCGCCGACACGGATGATACCTTCGTCATCCAGCTCTCTAAGCACGTCTTCGCCCAGATTGGGTATATCTCTTGTAATTTCTTCGGGCCCAAGCTTGGTATCTCTGGACTCGCAATAATACTCCTCTATATGTATAGAGGTATAAACGTCATCTCTAACAAGTCTTTCGTTAATAAGAACAGCGTCCTCGTAGTTATAACCTTCCCAGGTCATAAAGCCGATAAGCACGTTCTTACCGAGGGAGATCTCACCGTTGGAGGTTGCCATACCGTCGGCAATTACCTGGCCTGCCTCGATACGGTCGCCCTTGGTGATAATGGGGCGCTGGTTAACGCAGGTACCCTGGTTAGAGCGCTTAAACTTGGTAAGTCTGAAAGCTCTTGCCGCGCCGTCATCACCACGGATAACGATCTCGTCGGCAGTAACCTTCTCTGCAAAACCGCTTCTGTCAGAGATAATGGTAACGCAGCTATCGTAGGCAGCCTTATATTCCATACCGGTACCAACTATGGGCGACTCGGTAATCATAAGGGGAACGGCCTGCTTCTGCATGTTAGAGCCCATCAGCGCTCTGGAGTTGTCGTCGTTTTCAAGGAAGGGTATCATTGCGGTGGCAACGGAAACCAGCATCTTGGGCGAAACGTCCATAAGGTCAACGTATTCGGGCTCGACCTCTACTATCTCTTCTCTGTGGCGGGCAACAACCTTGCCTCTTACAAAGCGACCTTCTGCGTCAAGCTCTTCGTTTGCGTTGGCAACGATGTAGTCATCCTCCACGTCTGCGGTGATATATCTGATCTCCTTGGTAACCTTGCCGTCCTTAACTACCCTGTAGGGAGCTTCGATAAAGCCGAACTTGTTAACTCTTGCATAAGTAGCAAGATAAGAGATAAGACCGATGTTGGGACCTTCGGGGGTCTCTATAGGACACATTCTGCCGTAATGGGTGTAGTGAACGTCTCTTGCCTCGAAGGATGCTCTGTCTCTGGAAAGACCGCCGGGGCCCAGCGCAGACAGACGGCGCTTGTGGGTAAGCTCTGCCAAGGGGTTGGTCTGGTCCATAAACTGGGAAAGAGGGGAGGAACCAAAGAAATCTCTTATAGCAGAAACTATGGGACGAATGTTAACCAGGGATTGAGGAGTTACGCTGTCAATATCCTGGGTGGTCATTTTTTCCTTAACTATCTTGTCCATACGGGCAAAGCCTATGCGAAGCTGGTTAATAAGCAGCTCGCCTACGCTTCTAAGGCGACGGTTGCCCAGGTGGTCGATATCGTCACGGGTGCCGATACCGTGGGAAAGGGCAAGAAGGTAGTTAACGGAGGAATATATATCGTCAACGGTAATATGTCTGGGGATAAGCTCGTCCATACGAGCGTTAATTGCACGCTTAACGGCCTTAAGGTCGGAAACGCCGGTCTCGGCAAGGATCTCCATAAAGGTTTCAAGGTTAACCTTCTCGTCCAGCTCCAGCTCTTCATTAGTGAAGGGGGAAACTGCGGAAGCGTCTACCATACGGTTGGAGAACACACGTACTTCCTCGTCATGCTCGTTAAGAACGTAAACGTTCCAAGCGCCGCTGCGCTCGATGGTTTCAGCCTCTTCCCTGCCAAGTTTTGTGCCTGCTTCAAACACAAGCTCGCCGGTAACGGGGGAAACAACGGGGCGTGCAAGGGTGGTGCCGGTAATACGCTTTGCCAGCGCCAGCTTTTTATTGAACTTATATCTGCCCACGGGGGAGATATCGTATCTCTTTGCGTCAAAGAAAAGGTTGTTAAGAAGCACCTGTGCGCTCTCAACTATAGGAGGGTCGCCGGGACGAAGCTTCTTATAAATTTCCTTCAAAGCCTCTTCAACGGGGGTGGTACCGTTTTTGAGTGCTTCTGCAACCATAGAATCCTTCTCAAGGGTTGCCTTTATCTTAACGTCGTCGCCGAACAGGCCTTCGATCTGTTCGATGCTGCCAAGGCCGAAGGCACGGAGAAGAACGGTAATGGGAATTTTTCTGTTTTTATCTATACGTACATAGAAAACGTCGGAAGAGTCGGTCTCGTACTCCAACCAGGCACCTCTGTAAGGGATAACGGTGCTGGAGAAAAGCTTCTTACCGTTTTTATCATCGGTAACGTCAAAATAAACACCGGGGGAACGAACTATCTGGCTGACGATAACGCGCTCTGCACCGTTGATGATGAAGGTGCCGCTTTCAGTCATATAGGGGAATTCACCCATGAATATTTCCTGTTCCTTAACCTCACCCGTAACCTTGTTTGTAAGTCTGACGAGAACCTTAAAAGGAACGGCGTAGTTTACGTCTCTTTCCTTGCATTCCTCAACGGTGTACTTGGGAGCATCGTTAAGGGAGTAATCAACAAACTCGATAATAAGGTTGCCGCTGTAATCGGTCATGGGAGAAACGTCCCTTAAAACCTCACGAACGCCCTTATCAACAAAATCACGAAAAGACTTTTTCTGCACCTCGATAAGGTTTGGCATCTCCAATACTTCTTCGGTTTTGGAGAAGTTCATCCTAACGTTGGGGCCAAGGGTTTTAGGTGTCATCATTTTTAACCACTCTCTCTCCGTATTTCATACATTATTTTTTGCCGTCAACACGGCCAAAAACCTTAAAAAAGCGGGTTTTTTGCCCATTTTTTATCGGTTTTTTGCGGCTTTTCTGCGCAAAAGTGCGCTCTTAGCGCAGTTTATTATTATATATGAAAAGTCAAGACTTGTCAATACTTTTACGAAAAAAACTTTCTAAAAATTTACAATTTGCCGCCGCTTTTTTGTTTTTGCCAATTTACAATAATTTGTATTTCCGCATTATGGAAACCACTATAAATGGGCTTTAGGGGCATTTTTTGCACAAAAAACTCCGTCTTGTTAACAAAATATTTACAAATTATTATATAAAAAGTGTTGCATATAAGACAAAAGCCCTGCCCCTTAACTGCGGGGCAGAGCTTTTTATGCATTTTGTGTATTAATTTTGTATAAAAATACAAGCTTTACGCAAAGCGGCTGAGCTTATCGGTCTCGATAACGTTTTCAAGATTGTATACGATAAGCACCCTATCCGGGTTGAACTTGTTTGCCAGATAGCTAACCGAGGTACCAAAACGGCTTGTATCTATATCCACTATCACTATATCGTAGTGTCTTGCCAAAAACGGAACCAGGCTGTGGCCGAAGGAATCCTTAAGCACAAGCAGGGTCTCCCTCTCCGCACCCTCAAGGGTAATGCTTAGGTGGGTGGGCTTGCCGTGGAGGAAGGTGCTGTAGGCATCCTCGGTTTCCAAAGCGTCAAAGCCGTAAAGGCCATCCAGCTCTTTGCCGGGGGCAAAGGCAAGGTTAAGCTCGGTAACGGTAAAATCCTCGTCCCCTTCATAGCGGGCAAGGCAAAGCTCCTCGCCATCCATAAAGAAGTAGTTGCCGTTTCTAAGAGAGGTGCCCCTGAAGCTGTCGGTCACCGCCTCAAAGTTGAAGTCCTCCATGGCATAGGGGGTAACGCCCCAGCTTTCCATAAGCGCCGCATAGGCGTGGTAGGCGCCCACAACCGTCCAGTGGTGGTCGGTTTTAAAATAGGGCTGTTTGCCTGAGTTGTAAAGAGAGCGCATGGTGCCAAGAAGGTCCACGTAGTATTTACCGTCCAGATTATCGGCAATAAGCTTGTTAAGCTGATCGGAAAGCTCGGTGGGGTAGCCCATGGACTCTGCCTTAACGTCGATGCTTCTGGGAGGAAGCAGCACGCTTACGGGTGCCTGAAGGGTGCCGCAAAGCTCGTTAAGGTTTTCAAGACCTTCCATAACGTGGGTTTGGCTGTAATACTCGGTGGAGGCGCCAACGCCCACGGCGTCAAAGCGGGTAACGGCAAGGTCGCCGTTTTTATAAAGGACACCGTTTTTAACGTTTCTGCCAAAGGAAACCTCGGTAAGTGCGCTAAGCCCCAAAAACATATTGCGCATGGGGAACTGGTCACAGTAATACTCGTCAAACTGATCGGCAAGCTTACCGTGGAACAGATAATCCGTACCCACGTAGTCAACATTCTTTTCGGTATCGGTATAGCCGGTGGAAAAGCTTGGGGCTTGCTGAAGCTCTCTGCCCTCCACCTCAGAGCTTGCCTTATCGGGCAGCACAAAAAAGGTGACGCTGAAGCCCACGATAAGGGCAAGGAACAAGGCGATGGATATAATATCGGAAATTTTCTTTTTCATAGCACCAACCTCCTTAGAAATTCCAATACAGGAAGGGGCTGTAGGAGGAAGCTACCATATAGCTTACACACACGAAAAGCCCAAGCACGGGGACGATTGCCGCAACTACCCTGCCTGCTTCGGTACTGCGCAGGTATTTATCCCAAAGCTTTTTGGGGTAAGGCGTAGCCGCCACGCAGAAGACGATAAGGGTGGGGATAGCCCTAAGGGCGGTAAACGCCACCGTAGGCGTATACAAGCTGCCGCTGCCGAACATAGCCCTAAGGCAGTTCCAGCCTGCGGCGGTATCGGTATAGTAAAAGATAAGCCAGCCTATCATAATAAAGAACAGGGAATATATATGCGCCACAACGGCGGGTGCCTTTTCCAGCGCCTTAAGCAGAAAGGCTTTTTCTATTACTAATATAATAAGGAAGTAAACGCCCCATACAATAAAGTTCCAGGATGCGCCGTGCCAAAAGCCCGTAAGCAGCCAAACCACCGCCAGATTAAGGTATTGACGCAGCTTGCCCTTGCGGTTGCCCCCAAGGGGTATGTAGACGTACTCTCTGAACCAGGAGGACAAGGAAATATGCCACCTGCGCCAAAAATCCGTAATGCTTTTGGAAATATAGGGGTAGTCGAAGTTTTCAAGGAAGGTAAAGCCAAACATTTTGCCCAAGCCGATAGCCATATCGGAATAAGCGGAAAAGTCAAAATAAATGCGGAAGGTGTAGCAGATTACCACCATCCAACCGCCAAGAACGGTGCTTTCGGTATCAAGGCTTGCGTTAAAGTAATTAACAAGCCCGTCTGCCACGTCGGCAAGCAGCACCTTTTTGCACATACCCGCACAAAAACGGCGCGCGCCTGCGGCAAAGTCCTCCACGTTCTCATGGCGCTCTATAAGCATATCGTCCACGTCTCTGTAGCGCACTATGGGGCCTGCCACAAGCTGGGGGAACAGGGTAACGTAAGCGCCGAAGGAGATAAAGCTTTTTTGCACGTTGGTCTGGCCACGGTACAGGTCGATGGAGTAGGACATTATCTGGAAGGTGTAGAAGGATATGCCAAGGGGCAGCATAAAGCTGAAGGGGATATCCGACACGAAGGGTAAGGAATATTCCTTAATGGTCTGCAAGCCCGACAAAAAGGGCAATGCACTTAGGTTTTCTATAAAGAAGTTGCAATATTTAAAGAACAGCAGCCAAACAAGGTTAAGGGCTAAGGAAAGCGCCAAAAAGCCCTTTGCCTTTTTTGTGTTGGTTTCTCTGTGCTTTGCAATGGGGAACCCCAAAAAGAAAGCGGTGCAGATGGAAACCAGCATTATTACTATAAAGAAGGGCTCTGCCCAGCCGTAGAATATAAGGCTCATTACAAACAGCACAAGGTTTTTAAGCTTGCGGGGGACTGCGTAGTACAGCCCCATTGTTACCGTAAGGAACCCAAACAGAAAGATAAGGGAAGAAAATACCATGCCTTAATCCTCCAGCGCCTTAAGCTCTTTATCCACGGGCTCGTCATTGTGGGCTTTTGCCTTGCCGATAACCTTTACCTCGTCACGGGTAAACACCTTGTAAACGGCGGTTCCGTCGCCATCCATGCGCACCTTGATTTTTCCGTTGATAAAGTTGCTTTCGGCAACAACGCCCTTGCCCTGGGCGGTTATAACCATCATATCGGGTCTGGGGAAGGTGGTGTACTCTCGCTCGTAAACGTCCTGCTCGTAACGCAAACAGCACATAAGACTGCCGCAGTTGCCCGAGATTTTAGAGGAGGAGAGGGACAAATTCTGCTCCTTAGCCATCTTAATGGAAACCTGCACAAAGTCCGGCAGGAAACGGTTGCAGCAAAAAGGCATACCGCAAACGCCGATACCGCCAAGAAGCTTTGCCTCGTCTCTTACGCCGATCTGTCTAAGCTCTATACGGGTGCGGAAAACCCCTGCCAGGTCCTTGACCAGCTCACGGAAGTCCACCCTGCCGTCGGCGGTGAAATAGAATATAAGCTTGGAGTTATCAAAGGTATATTCAACCTCGGTAAGGCTCATAACCAGCTTGTGCTTTGCCACAAGGTCTTCCCAAACGGCGGCGGCACGTTTTTCCATCTCTTTATTCTTTTTGTGCTTAACGCCGTCCTCTGCCGTAGCCTTGCGTAGTACGTCCTTAAGGGGCTGTACGATCTCCTTCTCGCTTACCATGCGGTTAGCCATGGCAACAAAGCCGTATTCCTGCCCTCTGGAGGTTTCGACAATAACGCCGTCGCCCGCATCAAAGCTGATGCCCGACGGTGCAAAATAGTATATCTTGCCCGTCTGCTTAAAGCGCACGCCCACAACCTCTACTTTGGGGCTGTCATCCTCTTGCAGGGCAACGCCTTCGCTGCGCTCTTTTTCTGCCTCCAGCAGAATGTCCTTCGCCTCGGCAAATGCCTTTTGCTCTGCAGATTGATACTCCTGCACGGGGGCTATGCGACCCACGGCACCCTTTTTAGGCTCGCCGTGTCTGCCGCGCTGCTCACGCTTGGGCTCTTCACTGCGGCGGGACTCTTCACCGTGACGGGCGGGCGCCTTTTTGCCCTTTTGCTCTTCTCTGCGGTGGGGCTGATGCCCTCTTTTTTCGCCATCGTGGGCGGGATGCTTTTTCTTTTCGCCCTCGGGTTTCTTTTCCGTAGGGGGAGTATGGGGCTTGCCTTCCTGCACCTTGGCAGGTGCGCCCTCTTTATTCTCGGCGCCGTTCTTGGGGCGGAAGCCGTGTCTGCCCTTGTGGCCCTTGCCGCCTCTGTGGTGGCCCTGACGGTGCTCACCGCCGGATGTATTGTGTTCTTTTTTAACGCTGTTTTCGTTTTCTGCCATAATTTATCCTTTCCCTTGGGTTATTCGCCTGCAAAGCTCGGTAAGGGCGATTCCCCCGTCGGTGTTTCTTCTTAGTGATTGGGCGCAATCCAAAAACGCCTCGAATATATCGTAAAGGGCGGTGCCGGTATTTGCCGCCGCATATTCCGCCGCAGTCCCGGGCGAAAGCAGGGTGCTGCCCCCGCAGCCAAGCTTGGCGCAAAGGACGTCCCTTGCCGCAACCGTAAGGTTATCCATTATTTGTATAAGTGACTCTCGCTTCCGTGCCTGCCCCAAAAAGGCGGTGTATAGCTGGTAGCGACGGTTTTGGGCAAACACCGTGGCGCAAAGCTTAAGGGCGGTGTCACGCTCGGTTTTGCCTTCTTTATTTATGATAGCCTCTGCCTTGCCGTAGGCGCCCTCTGCCATTCTTACGGCGTCCTGCAGGGTTGCATCGTCGGTTTTGGGGTATTTTTCCTTAAGATAGGCGTATACGCTTTCGTCATCTGCCGCAGAAAGGCGAATAATGCGTCCTCTGGAGCGTACCGTGGGAAGCAGCGCCTCTCTCTTTTCGGTCAGCAGGAAAAACACGGTGCCGGGTGGCGGCTCTTCAAACACCTTAAGCAGGGCGTTTTGTGCCGATGCCGTCATGGCGTGGGCTTTTTCCATTATATACACGCCCCGTTCACCCTCGCCCGGGGCAAGGTTAACAGAGCGGCGGATTTCCCTTACCGTATCCACCTTAAAGCTGGCGCCGTCCGGAGCGTAGCGGTGCAGGTCGGGGTAGTTACCCTCCAAGCACTTGCGGCAGGCAGCGCAGGTTCCGCAGGGCTTGTTGCTGCCGGTGCAAAGGACGGCACGGGCGGCATCCATGGCAAAATCCAGCTTGCCTACGCCCTCTGCCCCCTCTATTATATAGGCGTGGGATATTATTCCACGGTTTATCTCGGCAAACAGCGCCGCTTTTTCTTTTTTGTTAAATTCCAAAAGGCGTCGCCCCTTTCCTTGCCGATTGCATACAAACCCATTTTTCCTTATACATGGTCTATTATACCACATACGCCGCCGTTTGAAAAGAGTTTTTTGCAAGAAAAACGCCGTCTTTGGCAAGGGGCAAAAAAGGTTCGCAACAAAGTTGCGAACCTCAGAGCGCTGACAAAGGCACAAAACACGAAAAACATAAAAAATCAATTATAACAAAGTTGAAAAGTGGGGAAATTCTTCCCGACTTTTCTGCAATTTATCGTATTTTTTCGTTCAAAACGAGCCTCGGCTCACAGTACTTTTGTGCAGTTCTCGGGGTCCCGAAAAAAAAAAAAATTTTTTGGGGGGGTTTTTTTCC
>JAZUNS010000102.1:0-4034 GCA_045604285.1 Eubacteriales bacterium | reverse complement strand
CGGGAAGCTTTCCCGACTTTTCTGCAATTTATCGTAATTTTTCGTTCAAAACGAACCTCGGCTCACAGTACTTAGTACAGTTTTCGCCTCGGTTCGTTTCGTCTGCACTCTTTCTCAGCACTCTTACGTTTATATGCTGTTTAATTTTTTCGTAATTCTGTCGGAAATAGCGGCAAATTCTGCAACGCTAAGCTCCTCTCCTCTTACGGTGGGACTGTGCTTTTCCGTGACAATGGCTTGTATCTCTTCTTTGCTAAGCTTATTGCCGAAGGCTGTCATAAGTGAGTTTACAAGGGTTTTACGCCGTGTGCCAAAGGCAGCCTGCACAACGGCAAAAAAGGTCTTTTCGCAAAGAGGCTTTACGGGCTTATCCGTGTAAGGGGTTATGCTGATAACTGCCGAATCCACCTTAGGCTTAGGTGAAAAGTTAGCAGCCCCTACTTTAAAATGCTTAGTTACACCGGCATAATAGTTAACCGAAGCGGTAATAGCACCGTAGCCGTCTGTGCCGGGCTTAGCCGCCAGTCTGTCTGCAACCTCTTTTTGTACCATTACCGTAATGGATTTAAAGCCGTAATTGCCTTCCAAAAGCTTCATAACTATTGGCGTAGTAATATAGTATGGCAAATTGGCACATACGCAGTAATCCATGCCGTTAAATTCGTTTTTTATAATGCTGTCAATATCACATTTAAGTATATCTTGATTGATAAGCTTAAAATTATCATTGTCGGCAAATCTTTCGGTAAGGTGGGGGATAAGTTCTTCATCAATTTCAACGGCAACCACCTTGGGGGCAATCTTAAGTAATTGCTTTGTTAATATTCCCATGCCGGGTCCTATCTCGATAACACCGGTGTTTTCATCTGCACCGCACACCGAAGCAATGCGTGTGGGAATATTGTCGCTGACTAAAAAGTTTTGCCCCAGGGCTTTCTTCTTTGTAAAGGTCTTATCCATTAGTTTTCGCTGTCGATAACGGTAAGGAAGGTAGCAACGCCGTCAATGGCATACTGACCGTGAGGGGTGCTGGGATCAAAGTAAATACAATCGCCCTTTTCAAGAACAACCGTTTTTTTGCCCAATATAACGCCGATTTTACCGTCAAGCACATAGTTGAATTCTTGGCCGCCGTGGGTAACAAGCTCGGGCTGAGTGTTTGATACTTCGATTGTAACAAGCATGGGCTCTTTATTTTTGCCCTTGTAATTGTGCGCCAACGCTTCAAATTTGTATCCCGCGTAGCGGTCTATTCCTATGCCGCAGCCTTTGCGGGTAACGGTATAGTCAAGCATACGGGGAGTTTCACCTGTAAGTATTTCTGCGGCATCCACACCAAAAATGGCGGCAACACCGTACATTATGCTTATAGGCATATCTTTTTTGCCGCTTTCATAATCGTTGTAAAGCTCTATTGAAATGCCTAATTTTTCTGCAACCTCTATTTGCGAAAGATCTAAAATATCGCGCAGGTAACGTATTCTTTCTGTTACCAGCTTAAGCTTATCTTCGTGTTGATTATACATTGTAATACCTCCAACCCAAAATACTTATACACACGGAATTATAGCATATTAACCTCCGTCGGTCAATAAGTTTTCTATTATTACTTTTTTGCTTCTGAAAGAAAAGGCGTAGCTTTTAAAGGCTTCTTCATCCATTCCTTCTATTATTTCTGCGGAAATATTTTCAATTACGTTAACGTCAAATCGGTTAATGGGGCTAAGCTCGGCATTTTTATTATATGGACATACACTTTGACATATATCGCAGCCCCAAACGGTTTTGCTGTGTTTAAGCACAGCTCTTTCTTCATCTGTCTTGGCTTTTTTCTGCGATACGGCAGAAAGGCAGCTTTTGCGGTTGATGGAACGGTTTTCGATAGAATCTGTAGGACAGGCGTCGGCGCACAAGTGGCAGCTTCCGCAGTCAAATACGCATAGGGCGCTTTTTTCTTCAAGCTGTTCGGTAAATAAATAACAGCCTATAAAAACGTAGCTGCCGTACCGTGGGTTTATAAGCAGACTGTTTCGCCCTATAAAGCCAAGCCCGCATAGGCTTGCCCCCGCTTTCTCGTCGATAGGCGAGTGGTCTGCAAAACCGTATACCTTGCCGCCGCTAAGCTTTTCAAATTGCGGTATCAGCGTTTGGCTAAGCTCTGCAAAATAACCGTGATAATCCCTTATGCGTGCAAAAAGCCCCATGTTGTAGCCATCCTTTACGGTAACTCTACCGGTACGGTAGGGCATAAGTATAAATAATACCGACCTAATAACGCTATTAGGCAACAGCTTGGGGTTTAATATTTTAACCTTGTCAAAGTTGCAAATTCCATATTCAAATATATGATGCTTTGCTAATATGTTTTCTATTTCTTTCATAATATACTTTACCAAAAAAGCCGCCCTTATGGACGGCTTTTATATGTTTACTGATTAGTCAGAAACGTAGGGAAGAAGCGCAACGTGTCTTGCACGCTTAACTGCGATGGTAAGCTGTCTCTGATGCTTAGCGCAGGTACCGGTAACACGTCTGGGAAGGATCTTAGATCTTTCGGAAAGGTTTCTTCTCAGCTTAAGAGTATCTTTGTAATCAATATGCTCTATTTTGTCAGCGCAGAAAGCGCAAACCTTTTTTCTCTTCTTAGGTCTAAAGGGCTTCTGAACCTCGGACTTAACCTCGGTCTTGTTGGTGTTATTATCCAAAGCAATAACCTCCTTTTCAATAATCTGTTTTTAAAAACTAAAACGGAAGCTCATCGTCAGCAGAAAGCTCTTCAAAAGAACCTTCAGCCTTGGGAGAGCTGTAATTAGGCATCTCTGCAACGGGTGCGCCGTAAGAAGCACCGCCAACGGGGCTGTCACCCTTCTTTTCCACAAAGGAACATTCGTCGGCAACTATTTCGTAAGAGATGCGCTTTGCACCGTTTGCATCAGTCCAAGAACGAGTCTGAAGCGAGCCGCAAACAAGTATGGGCTTACCCTTGGTGAAGAAACGAGTTACAAACTCGGCAGTCTGCCTCCACGCAACTATATCAAAAAAGTCGGATTGGGGCTGTTCACCGCTGCGGGTAGCGCGTCTGGAAACGCCTATTCTGAAAGATGTTACCGCAATACCGTTTTGAGTCTGTCTCAGCTCAGGGTCGGCAACAAGATGACCCATAAGAATAATTCTGTTAAAACTTGCCATAAACTCCTCCTGCACTAAAACGCAAAGCTTAGCCTTCTACTCTTGTGATGAGAGAACGAAGCAAACCATCGGTAATGTTAAAGATTCTGTCCAATTCCTTAGGGAAAGCGGGATCGGATTCGAACTTAACAAGTACGTAGTAGCCTTCAACCATGTCGTTAATGGGGTAGGCAAGTCTTCTGTTGCCCCACTCATTGACGGTCATGGAATCAGCGGTAGCGTTAGCCTCTATCAAACCGGTAAACTTACTTACAACGGTGTTGATGCCCTCTTCGCCGAGAGTGCTGTCAACGATAAACAGGCATTCGTACATAGCTTTCTTTTCCATCAAAATACACCTCCTTTTGGTCTGTGGCCCTGCCTACGTTAGGGCAGAGCAAGGAGAAAACAGATTAATGTTTTCTTACTTAATGTCAATATTACCAAACATTTTTACGTTTGTCAAGAATAAATTTAACTTTTTGATTTTTTTGGACTTTTGCATAAAAAGCAGGCAAAATGCGCCCGCCTGCTGTTAAAAATGATAAAGGAGAGCGCCTTGGCGCTCCCCTCAGGCTGATGACAAACCTTGTCATCAGCCTGGCAGAGTACTGAGAAAGAGTGCAGACAAAACAAACCGAGGCGAGAACTGTACTAAGTACTGTGAGCCGAGGTTTGTTTTGAACGAAAAATACGATAAATTGCAGAAAAGTCGGGAAGCTTTCCCGACTTTTCAACTTTTTTTGTAATTGATTTTTTATATTTTTCGTGTTCTGTGCCTTTCTCAGCGGTCTGAGGAGAGCGCCAAGGCGCTCTCCTTTATCATTTTTAACAGCAGGCGGGCGCTTTTTGCCTGCTTTTTATGC
>JAZUNS010000101.1:0-6229 GCA_045604285.1 Eubacteriales bacterium | reverse complement strand
GTTCCTTTCTGCTGCCGGAGAAGGGCAAGGGTGACCTTCAGCGGGGCATTGTTACCGATGACAAGGAGCTTGTAGACGACATGGACGACCGCGGCAAAAGGGGACACCTTAGCGTAAAGGAGGCAAGCGACGAAGAGCTTGCCCTGTACAAGCAACAGATATTCGGCCATATTGCCGAAACCGCCGACCGCATAACCGATGGCGATATGTGCGTTGGCCCATTTAAAAAGCAAAAAACCGATTGCACCTTCTGCCCCTACGGCGAGGTGTGCCGTCAAAAGCAAGAAAGCAGCTTTTTCAGCTAAGAAAGGCAGGTGACCACCGTGCAATTCACAAAATCCCAAACCAAGGCAATAGAAAGCCGCGGCAAGGATATGCTTGTCTCTGCCGGTGCGGGCAGCGGCAAAACCACCGTGCTTGCCACCAGGCTTATAGAACGCATCAAGCAGGGCGGCGAGCTTAAAGAGTTTCTTGTGGCAACCTTTACAAACGCCTCTGCCGCCGACTTTAAGGCAAAGCTTGCGGAAAAGCTGATAGCCCTAAGCGGCGAGGACCCGCAAAACAAGCGTTATCAACGGCAGCTTTACGCATTGCCCACGGCAGATATAGGCACCATCGACAGCTTTTGCCTAAAATACGTAAAGCAGTACGCACCCTTTTTGGGGCTTGGCGGCGTTTCCGTGGGGGATGAGGCGCTTTGTGCCTCGATTCTTAGGGAATGTATAGATACCGTTATTACCGACGCCTGCGGAGAGGAAGCTCCTTACATAGACGTACTGCTGGATAACTTTGCCGGCCATAAAAGCGAGGACGGGCTGGTATCGGTCACCGCATATCTTTACGGCAAGATGCGCTCTTACCCCTTTTATAAGGATTGGCTTTGCCAAACCGTTGACGATTACGTCAAGGAACAGCAAAGCTTTACGCCGGAGGGGTTTTTTAACCTGCCCCACGGCGCCATGGTAAAAGCCGCCATCAACGCCGAGCTTGCCCCCATGCTTACAGAGGCAAAACAGCTATTTGACTTTGCCGAGGACGATAAGCAGTACGCCTTTGCGGAAAAGGTGTACCGTGTGGTAAAGAATATTGCCGAAAGCCTTGGGGTGGGCTACGGCGCGTTTTCTGCCTGCATGGCACAAAAGGAGGCGTTGCGCCGTCCCTCCAAAAGCCCCGAGGGCTACGTGGCGCTTTATAACGACATAAACGACCGCCGCAAAAAGCTTGCGGAGTTCGTCCGTACCGAGGAGGAGCTTAAGCAGGAATACGAGCTTACCGCCCAGGTGCTTTTGGCACTTAAGGACTTTTTGCTTAGGGTGGATGATACCTACCGTGCCGAAAAGAACCGCAGGGGGATTATAGATTTTGCCGACGGAGAGCAGCTTTTTCTTACCCTTTTGGTGGATAAAACTCCCGCAGGGCTTGTAAAAACGCCCCTTTGCCAAGAGCTTTCCGCCGCCTACAGCGAGGTTTTTATTGACGAGTATCAGGACATAAGCCCCTTGCAGGACACTATATTTAAGCTTATCGCCAAGGGCAAGCGGCTTATGGTTGGCGACGTTAAGCAAAGCATTTACGGTTTTCGCAACGCCTACCCCGACCTTTTCCTTTCCTATTGCAAAGACTTTGACGAGGCGGGCGAGGGCAACGGCATAAAGGTTTTACTAAAAGAAAATTTCAGATGCGATAAAAGCATAATAGATTTTTGCAACTATCTGTTTTCCAAAATATACACCGTGGAAACGGCAGGCAGCAACTATACCGAAGAGGCGCTTGTGTACGGCAAGGGCAAGGGTGCCGACCTGCCCGTAACCGTAAGAATTTTTGAAAACACCGAGGATACCGTTGCAGAAACCGAAGAGACCGTCCGTGAGATAGTGCGCCTTATCGAGGGCGGCACAAAACCCTCGGATATAGCGGTGCTGTGCCGAAAGGCAAACACCCTTCGTGACTACGGTGCGGCGCTTTCCGCCTGCGGCGTTCCCACAAGCCTTACCGTAGGTAAGGAGGAGCTTTTAAAAAGGCCCGAGGTGCTGTTGGCAATCTCCGCCCTCAGGGTTATAGATAACCCCACCGACGATATCTCCCTGGCGGCATTGCTGCGTAGCCCTATCTTCCGCTTCACTGCGGCAGAGCTTATGGCTATCCGCCGTGGCGGCGTGTCCCTTTACGACGACCTGCGCCACGCTGCCGTGGGCTTTCGCCTTAAAAACAAGGCGTACAAATGCCGCATGGCGGCTGTTAAGAGCAAAAAGCTCTCTGCAAGACCCATGCTTCAAAAGGGAACCAAGGACGCCCTTGCCGAAAAATGCACGGCGTTTTTGGAAAAACTAAGCACCTATCGCACCAAGGCGCTGTTTTTGCCGGTCCATAAGCTTTTGTGGTTCTTCTATGAGGAAACCAATATAATGTCCTACGCTCCCTTGGGGCAGGAAAGCGCCTACAGGGCAAACCTGCTTTCCTTTTACCGCCTGGCAATGGGCGTAGAAAACAACAGCTACAAGGGCGTAAGCGTGTTTACCGAGTATCTGCAAAACCTTGAAAAAGGCGGCAGCAGCCCCTCCGCCGAAAAAACTGCCGATACCGACGGCGTGCGCCTTATGACCATACACGGCTCCAAGGGCTTGGAGTTCCCCGTGGTGTTCGTTTGTGACTGCGGCAGCAAAATACAAAAGGCAAACCGTCGCCAGCCCCTTGCCGTTAGCTACAGCAGCGGCATCAGCATAAAGCTTAAACGCCAGGCAGAGGCGCTTTCGCTTAACACGCTTCTGCGCCGTGCCGAGCTTATGGCAGAGGACAGACGCTGTATTGCCGAGGAGCTGCGTATACTTTACGTGGCGTTCACCCGTGCGGCGGAAAAGCTGTATATTTCAATGTCCCTTGAGGATACCGCCATCCAACGTATCGAGGCGGAAAAAGAGGAAAAATACGGCGATTTGTTTCTTAACGCTGTTGCAATGAACAGGGAAATGTTTTATAATATTCATGTAACGGACGGTCAAGCCCGGCGCCCGCCCCTGCCAAGGCTTAAAGCGGGGCAGGAGGACGAGGGCAACGTGGATTTGCCCTCCATAAGACCAATGCCCCCCAAGGCCCAAAGGGTTACCGCAAAGTATTCCGCATCGGATCTGGAAAAGGCTGCCGACGGCATTTTGCAGCTGCGCCAAGGCGCCTTGGTAACGGATAGAGAGCCAAGCTTTGGCACCGCAACGGATTACAGCGGTGCGGATAAGGGTACGGCAAACCATTTGTTTATGCAGTTTGCCAACTATGCCAATGCCGCCGCAGACCCCGTGGCAGAGGCGGATAGGTTGCTTGCTCTGGGCTTTGTTACCGAGGACCAGCGCCGCATTATGGATATGGATGCGTTGGGGCGTTTCTTCCAATCGCCGCTGTATGCGGATATGGCACGTTCGCCGCGGGTGTACAGAGAAAAGCGCTTTACCACCCGTGTAAGCGGCAAGCTTTTCGGCGGGGGAGAGGAAACACCGCTGTTGCAGGGGGTTATAGACTGCTTCTTCCAAAACGCTTCCGGCGGCTTTACCTTGGTGGATTACAAGTCCGACCGCATCCGCCCCGGTGAGGAGGCTTTGCTTATCAAACGCCACGGCGTTCAGCTTGGCCTTTACAAAAGTTATATAGAAAAAGTAACGGCAATGCCCGTTAACAAGGTATATATTTATTCGTTTGCCTTAAACAAGGCTATAGATTGCGGCAACCCCGCAGAATTATAAGGAGGATGTTTTTATGAAAACCATCATCAAGCTTTTGGCGCTGGGCGCACTTGCAGGCGTGGTTATCTCCGGCATAAGTGCTGCCGCAGCAAGCGTAAGTCAGGAAGAACCTGCAAGCGTGGACTACTCCCGGCTTACCTTTGATTTTGCCGACAAAGTGTTGGAAAAAATGGAGCCCAAAACCTTTGAAAGCTCCGACGGCACCGCCCTTAACTACCGCATCTATTATTCCCCCGGCTACAGCCCTGCGGATACCTCCAACCCCGCCATGCTTTTCGTGTTCCTTCACGGCTCCGGCGGCAGAGGGGACGATAACGCTATGCAGATAAAGGACCAGGTGGCTACGGTTAACTATTTGGTCTCCGACAGCGCCGCCACCCTCCTTGGGGACGTACCCTACGTGGTTATCGCTCCTCAATGTCCTAACGGCACCCAATGGGTAAACAGCCCTTGGGCAAACGGCTCTTACAGTATTGACGACGTGGAAATATCCCCCCATCTTAATGCGGTGTACGAGCTTATCAAAAACACCATAGAAAACGATAACGTAAACGACGGCAACGTTTTCCTGGGCGGTATCTCCATGGGCGGCTTCGGCACTTGGGACCTTGCCCTCCGTCATCCGGAGCTGTTCAACGCCATATTCCCCATCTGCGGCAGCGGCGACCCCTCCAAGGCGGCGGCGCTTAAGGACGTAAAGGTGTGGACCTTCCACAGCGATAACGACGCATCCGTACCCGTTCAGTCCACCCGTGATATGGTTGCGGCGCTGGAAACCGCAGGCGTAGACGTAAGGTATACCGAGTTCACCGGCAAGGGCCACAACGCCTGGAAGCCCGCTATGGAAGAGGTAACCGACCCCTATTTGCTGGAGTGGCTTATAGAAAGCTGCCGAACCTATAACGTGCGTGTAATAACCACCGAGGGCGAAAATACCGAAGAGACCGTGGAAAAGCTTTGCCTTGGCGACAGCTTCGTGCTGGATTTCACCCCCGATGCAGGCTTTGTTCCCCAAAAAATAACCGTTAACGGTGAAGAGGCGGAGTTCATCACCGACGATACGGGCAACCTCCGTTACGAGGGCACCGTAACCGGCAATATGGAGATCAACGCCGTATTTGCAGCAGAGGAGGAAAGCAGCGAGGAAAGCTCTGCCTCCGTTGCGACCAACCAAAAGGGCGGCCTCTCCCGCAATGCAAAAATAGGTATAGCGGCAGGTGCGGCGCTTATCGTTGCGGCAGGCGTTGCGGCAATTATCATAGGCAAAAAGAAGAAAAAACAATAACCCAGTTCGGGCGCACACCGCACTTTTAATAAAAAACGCACTTTTTTATTAAATCTGCACAAAAAAACTTGCTTATAAACTCAATAAAACATTAAAATATTGTTAGTTTTTTTAAAAAAAGGTCTTGAAATTATATAAAAATAGTGATATAATATCGCAAGAACGGAGGGGTGCGCTATTTGCGCCTTCAGCCGTAAAAACAAGACTCTAAAAAATTTAAATAAGGAGAAAAGTTATGAAGAAAATCACCGCTCTTTTCGCTGTTATGTTGACCCTTTGCATGGTCTTCGCAATGGCAACCACCGTTGCTGCAGAAGAATCTTCTGCCGCTATCTCTGAAGAAGTTTCCGAAGAATCTTCCGTAGAAGTTTCTTCTGCTGACGCTTCCTCTGAAGAAGAATCCTCTGTTGACGCTTCCTCCGAAGAATCCTCTGAAGATGCTTCCTCTGAAGATGCTTCCTCTGAAGAATCCTCTGAAGACGCTGCAGCTGTTGAACCCATGACCGGTCACGCTCTTGAGTATTTCGAAGCTGTTGACGCTTCCTGCCACTCCAATGGTAACGTAGAATATTGGTACTGCGCAGAATGCGACGTATTCTATGCTGATGAAGCTTGCACTCAGGTTACCAACGCTAAGCGCGTTGTTATCGCTGCACTCGGTTCCGAAAACATGGAACACTATGACGCTGTTGAACCCACCTGCCACGGCCGTGGTAACATTGAATATTGGCACTGCCTCGATTGCGATGCTTATTTCGAAGACGAAGCTTGCGTTAGACTTACCAACGCTCTCAGCGTATACCTTGGCGAACTCGGTTCCGAAAACATTGAACACGTTGAAGCTGTTGAACCCACCGCTACCGAAAACGGTAACATCGAATACTGGCACTGTGAAGACTGCGATGCTTACTTCGCAGACGAAGCTTGCACCCAGCTCACCAACGCTCTCAGCGTAATCCTTCCCGCTACCGGCGAAGCTGAAGCCCCCACTCCCGATACCGGCGATGCAGGTCTTGCAATTTTTGCAGTTCTCGCAGTTGTTTCTCTCGCAGGTGTTGTAGTTGCTAAGAAGGTTAAATAATTAACTTACATATAGCACTTAAAAAGGCTGTCCATTGAGGCGCACTACGTAAGGAAGTGCTACTCAGTTATATTCGCCTGACGGCGAGTGATATTGCTTCGCAGTGATATTATGCTACGCATAGTGATATTG
>JAZUNS010000100.1:0-2311 GCA_045604285.1 Eubacteriales bacterium | reverse complement strand
ACAGCCTTGATGCAGCGTGGATTCTTAAGTACGACGCAGGCTTGGTGGAATAAGCGGCGCCAATATCGGCATACGCCGTGGGCGTTAGCTGTTTAAGACTGAATATAAAAACAAGAGCAAGAGTTGATTTACTCTTGCTCTTTCTTCTATTTAAAGATCAACCACATTATGCCGTATACAACGGGCTGGTGCAGTATATAAATAAACAGCGAATGTCTGCCGCAAAACGTAAAAAATTTGCAAATGGGATTTTCGCAAGGAAACCGTGGCATAAGGCTGTTTTTATCCTTATAAACCAGCTTGCCCGTTGCCGCACCCAACAAAAACCAGCCAAGGTTTGGAAACAGCGGAAAATAATCGGACATTCCGTGTATGCCGGTTTCAAACCCAAAGACCAAAAGCGGCGCAAAATCCACCGTTACGTCCTTTACCCAAAAGCCCAAAGCGATAACAGCCGCACCTATGGCAGCCAACGCCCACCACGGCAAGCGGCGAAACAGCGGGTAAATTATCATACACACGCCAAGCAGGTGCAATATGCCGAAATAAACGGGATAAAACCTGCCAAGCCCCAAAAGCTCTGCCACCTCAAAGCCTATGCTTACCAAAACGCCGCAGCCAAGGACGATAAGCCCCCGCTTAAGGCTTTTTTTGCCCAGGGTAACGCACACGCCGGACAGCAATATAAACAGCAATGCGCCGTAGGTTATGGCAATATTATATATTTTCGGGGGCTTAAAGCTTGGCATAAAAACTTTGTCAAGATCCCATATTGCATGGACTATGACCATGCCAATAATACAAATTCCTCTGAAAGCGTCAAGCTCCCATATCCGCAATTTTTTGGTTTTTTCTTCCAAAACGGCTCACCTCGGTTCGGTTGTATTTTACCATATATATGCAGCATTTACAAGCGGCTGTTGCTTTAAATTTTTTACAGCTCAGTTCTTAAGCCAACAAAAAGCTTTTTGTATTTTTTGTTTGTATCGGCGGCTGTTTGTTTCGCAAAATAATGACAAGCACTAAAAAAACAGGTGCGCAAAAAAATTTAAAAAAGCAGGTAAAATATAATGAAAACAATAAAACGATGTATCGCCGCAGGGCTTGCGCTGATGCTGGCGGCAAGCGTTACGGTTAGCGCCGCCGCTTGGGAATACAAGGTAAAAAGCGGTGACAGTATGTGGAAGATCGCAAAAAACAACGGCGTTACCCTTAATAAGCTTATAGACGCCAACCCACAGGTTAAAAACCCCGACCTTATATATCCCAACGATATTATTTACGTCCCCGGTGACGAGGCGGCAGAGTATACCGACGAGCAGGCAAGGCTTGTGCTGGAAAAAACCAACGGCTACAGGGCATCTGCGGGGCTTTCTGCCTTGGTGCTGGATAAAGAGCTTTGCGCCGTAGCTGCCGCCAAGGCCCAGGATATGGCGGCAAAGGGCTATTTTTCCCATACAAGCCCCACTTACGGCACTCCCTCCCAAATGCTTAACGCCTTCGGTGTAAGCTACGGCTATATGGGTGAGAATATCGCCAAGGGCTACAGCTCTGCCGCCGCAGTGGTTTCCGGCTGGATGTCAAGCACGGGGCATAGGGCTAACATTTTGGGCGCATCCTTTAAAAAGCTGGGCGTGGGCTACAGCGCCAAGGGCAATATCTGGGTGCAAATTTTTACGGATTAACAAAAAGGGTATTGACAGACTGCTCCTTGTGTGATATCATTTTGATATCACACAAGGAGCTTATACCTATGAAGAACATTATCGAAATAAACGGGCTTTATAAAAGCTTTGGTGACGTAAAAGCGGTTAAAGACCTTAGCTTTAAGGTTAAGGAGGGTGAGCTGTTTGCCTTTTTGGGGGTGAACGGTGCAGGTAAATCCACCACCATAAATATTATGTGCGGCCAGCTTGAGCGTGACGGCGGCAGCATAGTTATTGACGGCGAAGACCTTGATAAGGGCGTTAACGCCGCCAAAAGCAAGCTTGGGGTAGTTTTTCAAAACTCCGTTTTAGATAAAGCGCTTTCCGTTAAGGATAATCTGGAAAGCCGTGCCGCCCTTTACGGTATCGGCGGTAAGGCTTTTAAGGCAAGGCTTGATTACCTTGCAAAGCTTTTGGATTTTTCCGACCTTTTGGGGCGCACCGTGGGCAAGCTTTCCGGCGGGCAGCGCAGGCGTATAGATATTGCCCGTGCTTTGCTGCACAGCCCTAAAATACTTGTTTTGGACGAGCCCACCACGGGCCTTGACCCCCAGACCCGCAAGCTGCTTTGGAACGTTATTGCCGACCTGCGCAGCCGTGAGAAT
>JAZUNS010000099.1:0-5851 GCA_045604285.1 Eubacteriales bacterium | reverse complement strand
GGGTACCTTGTCGGAAGCAGAAGACGAATGTTTGTCGCTTACAACAATGTAATTCTTATCGAAAAAGCTATCATAAGCCTTTATTTGCTCAGCAAGCCTTGAATAGTTGTCAAGGTCGCTCTTTATCTCAAATCCGATAAGTTTGTCGGTAACCGCCATAACGTCGCAAATCGAAGAACCGATGCTTTTTTCTTGATATATGCGTATTTTGTCGTTGGTGGTTTGCAGGTATTCTATTAATATATTACGTATGGTTTTGTCGTTCATAACCTTCGCCCTCCTCGGTTGAGTATATTTTAACTCAACCGATGT
This sequence comes from Eubacteriales bacterium, assembly GCA_045604285.1. GTDB lineage: Bacteria > Bacillota > Clostridia > Oscillospirales > CAG-382 > SIG636. The sequence continues at coordinate 5,539 of JAZUNS010000099.1, read as the reverse complement.
GGCGTTTTTGGTGCATCGCCGTTGTTATTATGAGAACACAAACAAAAAAATATTATAGTCGCACTCGCAGGACTTGCTGCTATCGACCAAAAATACGGTCAACGGGGGTTTGGCGGTCATTTCGACACCTACGAAGCTTGTAACGATGCAGAAGCATTGATAAAAGACGATTTGCACTTGGTTTTGAATTCTTGGTTGACAATCAGTCGCCCGAAGACGAAAATCAACGTTTTCAAATCGCTGTCCACGTTTTATTGGACCTATATTATTATAAAACAAAAGAAATCCTCGCCCAAAACCGAGAATTTCTTGATACCGTTGCTTCCGAACTTGCCCAAAAGAAGCTTTTGACAATGTATGATATCCAAAGGATTAAAAGCCAATGCACCATAAGACAACCGGTTTTGTGGTGAAAAGGCGAATGTAAACAAACAAGAATACCGCCGAGAATTCCTCGGCGGTATTTCTTTGTCTATTGCGAACCAATTATTGACACTCACAGCGAGAACGCATCGGTTAAGCCGTTTAGTCGGGTGGTGTCCTTTTTTACATAGTACATCTCGGTTATTTGTGAGGTGCTGTGACCGAGGATGTCGGCTACTTGTTTGGGTGTTAGGGATATGATCGTGCCATCGGGCTGTTTAATTCCGTTTACAAGGTTCGTAGCGAAAGTGTGCCTTAGAGATAAGTTCAGCCTAAAATCGCCGGTTTAGAAAATTTTGCGACCAAACTGTAAGTATAGTCAGCGTACCGCCTGTTACATAGATTTTACCGTATTGCGCTCTCAAGCAACGCTTCAAATTTTTCAGCTTCTTGACAAGGTGTTATTACGTATTCCTTTCGCTTCTCCTTGCCGCTGACCGTTTGTATAACGGTAAGTTTTTTGAACTCTCCGCCATCAAGAACGGTTACCCTGTTGAATCGCAAAAACCACGGTTTTTTGCGCGGTGACTTTTTTGCAAAGGGTATTAAATTTTCTGCCGCTTTGTATATTTGCGCCACCGCTTCCTCGGTTAAACAGATTCCCTCTACGGTGGCAAGCTCCCCCGAACGGTCGGCAGGGAAGTAGACTCCCCTTATTATCTCGTTACCGTATATGCTTATATAAAATTGGTTACCCCACATACTGCCGTGTCCACGTTCGAAAATCAATCCGCATAGCTTACTGTTGCCCATATTTGTTTTACCTCTGTTGTTTATTGTTCAAGCTTTATTATATCTTATATCAAGCCGTAATGCCCCACACTTTTTTAAAAAAACGGGTGGGTAAAAAACAATTCGCCATGTTATGATAAACCGTTTCACAGGAGAACAACTTTTGCCCAAAATATCGTGCGTCTGAGTCTTTGCCTACAGCGAGGCGGTGCAGAGCTTGTGTTAAGAAAAAACAGTGCAAAATCTACCAATCGAATATTTATATGGTATTTATCAATGAAAGCAGCAAAATATTTTTCGTTTTTTTAATATAGAAATAAGTTGGAGATAAGTTGGATACATACCTACTGTAGGATATAAACGAACGGTAGACAGCTAACATCGAAAAATGAAAGGAAGGTATATGTTATGAAAAGAAACGTGCCGTTATTAATAATTGTAATGCTGTTGCTTGCACTATCTTCTACCATTCTTGTCGGAAGTATGTTATGCATAGTTAGGGATGACGAAGCTGCAAAGCCCTATGTTACGGATACCGTGTCAGACCTCGTTGTTCAGCAGGGTGAAGCAATAACGGATGATTCTCCCACAGCGCAAACTGAGCTGAACAAGAAATTTTCGGATATGGCAGAGGTATCAAAATCGGGTAAATCTATTACGGTTATTTCTGAGGAATTTTTGGATAGCTATTGGGGTAACGAAAACAATATTGGCAGCAGAGCGTTGACCTCTGAGGAGGTGCTTTATATCGTTCAGGATTCAATAAGACTCTATTTTGAGTATGAAGAATACGTTATGGTTTCAAATCACGCGCTTGCCACAATGCATCAGAAGCTAAACGACCGTTATGCCCAGAGGCTAAGCGCCACATACACTGTTTTACCCATTGTTAAAGAAGGAATGGCCGTAAATTATCGTTGGGTATGTTCGGCTATACATCAGCTGATAATCTACCGTTTGGCTGCGCTTTCTACACCGGACGCCTTCATTTACGGAGATGAGACAGGTGCAGAAACCGAAGGCATTGCAGTTGCATACTGGGGTACATCAAACAAATGCATTTTGTACATTCCCAAAGATTATAAAGAAGCATCCAATAAACAATGTATTAATTTGGCGATGGGTGCGAAAAGCGAGGCAGGAAGTCATTATTTCAATTTATATCCTGACGGACAGGAGAGAATAGAATTGTGTACCGGCAAAAGCGTAAAAGAAGCCGTATTCCCTACAGCCGAAATGGAAAACACGCAAGCAAACCGTGTGGTCGATATAATAGATTTAACGGTAACACAAGATATTCCCACCGACAGTTCGATTGAGCTGTTTTATGAAGCTGAAAGCTTTGAATACTATTTGCCCTCTAACAGAAGCCAATATGTAATGGCAATCATGTACGACGGAAGGCAGCTACCGCTTACGGACGCATTAGAGAATGGGTACATTACTCCGGCAGAGTTTGATAATTTTGATTTTGAATATATAAGAAAGGTTAAGCACGATCTCGATCAAGTTTATGAATATCCCTTTGATGGGTACTATGCACAAGCGGTTTATACCGATAAATTGAGCAACAGCGGCGATTTTTCATGGGTAAATCTTATTAACGAAGTTGAACAAATGGAAACGTATACAAAAGAAATAAAGGAAAACGACATATTCGTTACCGACAGAGGCACTCCCAAAATTCCTTCGTATGATGAATGGGTAACGAAATATACGGAAGAATGGTTTGAAAATAACAGCCTGATTATTGTAGTGCTTGAAGCTGACAGCGACGTTATGCCCGATATAGGCAAGATAATAGACCAAGATAAACAGATAGATCTTTTCCTGGCAGAAGAAACCCTTGGCGTTGAAAAGGATCAAGTGTATACTGTTTTTGTAGAAATGTATAAAATAGATGCCGAAATATTAAATGTATTAGGATAAACACAAAGCCGCCGAGGAGACAATTCTCCTCGGCGGTTTTGTCGGTGGGATTGTTAACGCGGGGTTGATATAAAATTTGTAAACCCCAAGTTGAGGCGTACCTGTGTTTTTCGCTTGGCACGATGCCTATACCGAAAGTTTTTTAAACTAAGCGGTTATTGAAAGTGTATCCATATTGGTGTATAATTATATACGCAAGGAACGCGTTGCTTAAAAAACAAACGGAGTTGATGGTGATGAACAAGATAGGTACTGTTATTTCCCTTGCCAGAAAAAAGGCAGGGCTTACCCAAGAAGCGTTTGCGGCTAAGCTTGGGATAACGCCCCAAGCAGTTTCTAAGTGGGAAAACGACGTGGGATATCCCGACGTAACGTTGCTGCCGAATATATCAAAGATACTTGATATATCTCTTGACGAGCTGTTTGGCACCGAAAGCGGTGATGCCGAAAAAAGCTTTAGCTTTGCCAAGGAGAAAAGCGGCTTGCCCCTGGTTTGCACTTTTGGAGAAGTTGCGTGTTATTCCGATAAGGTTGTGGATAAATATTCGGCAGAGGACGGCGTTGTGTTGTTTACAGACGGCAGCACGGCGTATTTAGCCGAGAGGCTTGTTATAAACGAAGGTGTCGGAGAGATTCGCTTTGCCATTGGCACGCCTGATATGAAAAACCGGCCCAACGGACAAACGAGCTTTGAAAAAATTATAAGAGACTTTGACAGCATGGACCTTAGCTTAGGGCTGGGTACAGAGCTTGAGGTCACGGTCGCCAAGGACGGCGTGGGCAGGATATGTGCCGTAGGACAAGAGGATTTTATTGCTCTTATTAAGCCTCAGGTCTTGGCAAAAACCCTTACCGTATCTGCAAGAAAAAACGGAAATCTTGACGGTTGGCGAGGTAATAAGCTTATAATATACGTTCCCTTCGGCAAGGGCAAACGGCTTGCCCTTAAAGTAAGCGGTGCTTGCGAAGCAAAGGTAGAGCCCTTGTTTGGAGAGCTTAGCGTTGCCGTTTCGGGCAGCGGCGAGCTTAAAGCAAAGGGGTGCGATACTCTTGATGTTGCCGTCTCCGGCAGCGCTGATATGAGTATCGAAACTGTATATTCCCGCGCTAATTGCCGCATAAGCGGAAGCGGAGACTTAAATATCAAAACGGTAAACAATATGAAAGCTACCGTTTCGGGTAGCGGAGACGTGTCGATAGGCACAGCCATCGGCACCATGGAAATTACCATAAACGGTGCGGGCGATATCGACGTGGGCGGCGATGCAGAATTGCTTAAGCTTGCTATAAACGGAGCAGGAGACTTTAAGGGCAAATCGTTGACGGTTGACGATGCAGAATTGACGGTAGGAGGCTCTGCCGATATCCATATAGGCCGTATTAAAGGTCGTTCGACAGAAAAGCTAAGCGAGAACAGTACCCTCATCGTTGACCGCAGAGGGAATAATTAACAGGTTGACCAAAGGCAGATTTTTTGTTAAAATAGTGTAACAAAAGAATCTGCCTTTTTTCGTTTGCAAGGAGGATAATTAATATGCTTGCACTGTTATCCAACGGAATTACAAGCCCCGCCCTTAAAGAAGCAATGGGTAAATACCTTCTCGGTAAAAAGACTGCGGCGGTTGTTGTAACTGCTGACAATGAATATAAAACAAGAAACTATCATATCCCACGCGTGGTTAGTGAGCTTAACTCATACGGCTTGGAAGTCGAGCTTTTTGACCTTGACAGTCAAAGCCCCGACCTTTTGCTTGAGTATGATGTTGTAGAATTTATCGGTGGAAATCCGTATTATTTGCTTAACTCTATCAGACGTTGTGATGTCGCTTCTGTCTTAGGACAGCTTGCAAAGGATAAAGTGTTAATCGGATGGAGCGCAGGAGCTTTGGTTATGACCTCGTCGATCGCTGTAATAGATGCTTTTGAACCGCAAATGAATTTTATGAACTTGACAGATTTGAAAGGTTTGCGCTTGGCAGACGTACACATTATTCCTCATTACGGTAAATTTCTCCACCGTTACGAAGCCTTTGAAGAAAAGCTAAGGCGTTACGAAGCTGACAATAATTGTACATTGGTAAGACTTAACGATGGTGACGGTATGCTTTTTCAAGGTGGCGAGAGATTCATGATAAAATCAAATACATAGCTTTAACACAAATGTCCGCCGAAAGGTTTGTTTTACTTCGGCGGATAATTGCCGGAGTCCCCAAGAAGTCGTCAGACTTCTTGGGGTGATTTTTAAAGGTAAAATAATTTCGAAAAACTTCCAACCTTTTAGGCAGAAACAGACACTATAGTATGTAATCGCGATTAAATAAGTGCAAAGGAAAGGGGTGATACGTTGTCAAAGGAGAATAACTACCGCCGTCTTAGTGACGAAGACCTTGTAAAAGCTATTCTTGAGGGCGACACCGATGCATATACAGAGGTTGAAGTCGGAGGCCAAGCGGTC
>JAZUNS010000098.1:0-12830 GCA_045604285.1 Eubacteriales bacterium | reverse complement strand
TACTGTGAGCCGAGGTTCGTTTTGAACGAAAAATTACGATAAATTGCAGAAAAGTCGGGAAGCTTTCCCGACTTTTCAACTTCTTTTGTAATTGATTTTTTATATTTTTCGTGTTCTGTACCTTTGTCAGCGGTCTGAGGGCTGGCCGTGGGGTCAGCCCTTGATTTATACCTTAGTTTATGCCCTACTTAAGCCTTTATGTAAAAAGCTCCTTTTTGCGGCAGTTGTTTGGTTATGCCGCAAAGAGGAGCTTTTTAGTTTGTTTTAAATTTATTGATTACTTAAAAAAGCTGCCGAAAAGTCCCCTAACTACCTTTTTGCCAAGCTCTCTGCCAATGGAGGTAGCGGTGCTGTTAACGGTCTTTTCAAGGACGCCCTGCTTTTTTCTTCCGGAGGATTTTTTAGACGAGGTTTTTGATTTTTCTTTTTTCTTTTCCTCTGCCGCTTCCTCTTCTTCGTCCTCCTCGGCGGCCTTTGCAAGCTGCTCGTATGCCGTTTCGTTATCCACGTCCGTTGCGTACTTGTCTTTATAGACACTTGCGTTTACAACCGCCTGCAGCGTTTCGTCATCCACTGCCGCCATACTGCTTTTGGGAGGAAGGATGTTTGCCCTTTCTACTATTGAGGGAACGCCGTTTTCATCCAACACGGAAACCAGCGCTTCGCCCGTGCCAAGCTCTTGTATTGCGTCTGCGGTTTTAAAGGCGGGATTTGCCCTGAACGACCTTGCGGCAGCGTTAAGCGCCTTTTGGTCTGCGGGGGTGTACGCTCTTAGTGCGTGCTGCACTCGGTTGCCTATCTGGCCAAGGACGCTATCGGGGATATCGGTGGGGTTTTGGGTAATAAACCACACGCTTACGCCCTTGGAGCGAATAAGCCTTACCACCTGCTCTACCTTATCCACAAGCGCCTTGGGGGCATCGTCAAACAGAAGGTGAGCTTCGTCAAAGAAGAACGCAAACTTAGGCTTGGGCAGGTCGCCTGCCTCCGGGAGCATATCGTATATTTCGGAAAGCATCCACAAAAGGAAGGTGCTGTAAAGAAGGGGACGCTTGAAAAGCTCAGAGCATTCAAGAATATTCATCATGCCCCTGCCGTCCTCGGTGGAAAACTTTTTCCAATCCGAAAGGTCAAGGGAGGGCTCGCCAAAGAACAGCTCGCCGCCTTCGTCCTCAAGGGCAAGAAGCGCTCTTTGAATTGCGCCGATGGACTGAGAGGACACGTTGCCGTATTCAAGCTTAAAATCCTTTGCGTTTTCGCCCACGTATTGCAGCATAGCCCTTAGGTCTTTAAGGTCCACAAGCAAAAGCTGCTTGTCATCTGCAACACGGAAAACGATTCTTAAAACGCCGCTTTGGGTATCGTTAAGCCCCAGCAGCCTTGCAAGAAGCTCCGGCCCCATTTCGGATACCGTTGTTCTTACGGGCAGGCCCTTTTGACCGTAAACGTCCCAAAACTGCACGGGGTAGGACTTGTACTCAAAGCCCTTTATGCCCATGTTTGTAATGCTTCTAAGTATATGCTTGTTCTCTTTTCCCGGTACGCACATACCCGAAAGGTCGCCCTTTATGTCGGCAACGAATACGGGCACGCCCATATCGGAAAAGCTTTCCGCAAGCACCTTAAGGGTTACGGTCTTGCCGGTACCCGTGGCGCCTGCTATAAGTCCGTGGCGGTTAGCCATGGACGGCTCGAGATACACCTTTTTTGTACCTGTTGCCAGCCAAACCTTATGCAAATCCTTTTGATACATTGTTTTTCCCTGCTTACTGTTAGTTTTTGCCCTCTGTTTTAAAGACGGCCGTTTTTTAAATTATACCATATATTCCTTTTGAAGTCAATCAAACAATGCATCAAAGCTTTTTTTGCATACAATACCAACGGATATTATCCTTTGTAAGGTCTTTTATAATTTTAAACCCAAGCTTTTTGTAAAGCTCAAGCTCTGCCGCAAACTCTTCTTCCGTAATAAGTCCTATGTCACGGGGATAAATCTCGGCGTGGGTATAGCCGAAAGCTTTGCTTTTTTTAAGAGTTTCTGTTATAAGATATTCTTCAAGGCCAGAGTTTCTATAGATTTTTGATACCATTATTTCCACAATGGACAAAACCTTTGCGTCGTCGGGTGCGGTTTTCAGCTCCTGCAGTTCAAGGGGTAAGCCTGCGTATTTATTTTTGTTTCCGCAATTACAGTAAGCGTAAAATTCGTTGTTATAATAGGCAACGTAGCCCGTCATTATCCCATTGCTTATAAGGTGTTCTACCTGCTTACGGTTGATCTCCCAAAGCTCTGCAGGGGCGTTGCCGGGATATTTGGGCTTTTGGGAATAGGTTTTATAGATTTCATCCAGCTGTTCTTCGGTCATATCCCAGCCTGTTCCGAAATTAAAATAATTGCTATCGTTTATGTGTTTCTCGCAAAAGACGAAAAACTCTTGCCATTCGGCACGAAACAGCAACCGAAAGTTAAACACGCCGTCGGCAACAATGCGTTGCTTTAAAGGAAGCGCATTGGGGTTTTTTAGCACGTCGGCGCTTAAAAACAGTCCCAGTTCATCTGCCGCCATAGAGGTATCGGGGTCAATACAGTCAAACAAAGGCGAGGTATAAGTCAGCCCTTCATGGATTTTTGATGCTTCAAGCGCCAGCTGGTAAGCCATTGTAAGCTTTTGGATAAAGCCTTCGGCGTCCCCCTTTTGGGCGCACATTTTCGCTTCGCCGATATACAACGCGCAGATAAGGTTGGCGTTAAGCTCTTTGTCCTCCCGCATCATTTTATCAATTATGGTCCGCGCTGCATCAAAAGCTTCTTTCGTGTTATATTCCATAAGGGAAAAGCACAGATCAAGGGCTTTTTGCTGTATTTTATTTTGCTTAAACCGCATTTCCTCTTTGCCGCCGACAAAGCGTGCCACTTGAGAGCGGTTATTGTTCTTCATTGCGGTTTCTATGGCAAGCTCTCTGTCCCCGCCGGCAAAGTACGCTTCGGCAAGCATTTCTTTTGCCGAGGTGGAATCGGGATACTTTGCGCACAGCCGTTCAAAGTCGGCTATTGCCCTGTTAAAGTACAGCTTGCTTTTTGTTTCTTTTGCGAGGAACAGCTGGGTGCAGGCACGGCGGTAAAGAAAGGTTTTATCATCGGGGAATTCGGCAAGGGCGTCCTCACACACTATCAAGGTGATTTTGTCACCGAGTCGGAGGGATTTTTGAAAAGCTTCGTTCAGCTCGGCATATCGGTCGCCGCCAAGGAGCTGGTCCACACCGATATTCAAAGCCTTGGACAACGGAATTAAAAGATTTATATCGGGCATGCTTAAGCCTTTTTCCCATTTTGAAATTGCCTGGGCGGAAACGTGCAGCTCGTTGGCAAGGGATTCCTGGGTATATCCAAGACTTATACGGTTGGTGCGAATCGTTTTGCCGATATTATTGTAAGATTTTTCCATACTTTCTCTCCTTGCTGTTTCTGTAAACAGTATAATACCAAAAGCCGCAAAATACAAGCAACAAAACAGATACAGCGCCACAACCGACGGTTGAATAGCCCCCTTAAAGCCAACACAGCAAAAAAGCTTGTGATTTATATAATCCGTTAAGCGCCGATGGAGGGTGCGTGGGCAATAATATCGACTATCTCGTTATTTGCAATGACCAAGTCGATCCTTCCCGCCGCGCCGCTTTCCTTGTTTTTGGCGATAATTGAGCATTCGCCGTCACCCAAGACGGTGATGGTAGAGTACTTGGAAACCACCGCTACGCCCTCGTTGGTGGAGCTCCAATCGTAATCCAACCTGAGCTTTGAAAACCCGTTGGTGATTATCCGCAATTGCAGATAGCCCGTGTTGGCGTCTTTAAACAGCTCCAGCTCAAAGTCAACCTCTTTTACATCGTCCGTTACCTTTACGTTATAATAGTAATTAAAGCCGTCAACGGTGTAGGTAAACAGTATCTCTCCCGGCTCTTTTGCGCAGTATTTGCCATCCTTTAAGACAAGTTTGTCGGCATCGCAGGCTGCGGTTATTACCCTCTCCTCCCCCGTTAGAAGGTTGGTGGCGGTTATTTCCGTTTCAATGGGGTCGTTTATGCTTACGCTGTAGCTGTAGGTATCATAATAATCCGTAAAACTGTTGTTTTTGTACATATCCAAAATATAATTCATAAAGACGGGATTAAGCCACTGCAACTTTTGCTTGTTGGATATGGCGAAGGAATTGGCAATTCCCGACCCTTTGTTTTCGGTATCCCAAATAAAGCATTTTACGTTATAGCTGTTGGCTAAAGATAAATAGCACTGCGCCCACTTTACTCTTTCCTCATCGTTATCCTTGGGTCTGCACCCAAACTCCCCGATATATACGGGTATATCTTTATCTATAAAATTGTTTTTTAAAGCCTTAAAATGCTCGGTAAGCGTTAGCTGATGCTTAACCTCATCCCATACGGCCTCTTCGGTCTTAGAGCCTGTAAAAACACCCGGCTGATATAAGTGTATTCTTACAAACGTATATTCATCGTCAACCATTTCAAACCTGCTTGCGGCTAAGCCGTTGCACTTGCTCCAGCCGGTGGTAATGGCTAATTTTCTGTATAGATTATTGCCGCCCGTGCTTCGTACCATCTTAACAAACTCTTTATTGACGTTGTTTAATACGGTGCAGGCTTCTTCGTCTATTAGATTGTCGGTATAATCTCTCGGCTCGCTGCAAAAGGATATAGCCAGCCTATCGTCATAGCCGTTTAAATTTTCCACCAGCTTTTTATAGGACGTATTTATCATCTTTATGATAGAGTCTTGATTATCATAATTCAGGCTGGTCCACTCATACTCGTAACCGTCATACAAGGTCAAAATGATATAAAAATCGTATTTGTAGGCATAATCAATAATGCTCTTTAATTTTTCTATATACTCCGTATTAACGTCGCCGTAGATGCCGTCAACCAAATGTGCATACCTGCAGCCGATTTCCACCCCATTAAAGCCTTGTTGGCTGATCCACTTAAAATATGCATCGTTATCGTTGTTTTCGTTAATGCCGTTAAAATAATTTATACCGAAGACGATATTAGACAGCCACTCTTCCGCCGTTTGTGCAGCGACGTCGGGGCGGGTGCCGAAGCCGTCGATAATATTGGCATCGTACTTAAGGATCTGTGCTGCATCAAGACTGTCAACCCTGCCGTCTGCGTTAACGTCGGCAGCGGTCAGCCCTGCGCCCTCAAGGGTGATAAGAAAAACGTCGTGCTTAAGGACTTGCGCCGCATCAAGGCTGCTTACCTTGCCGTCGCCGTTGGCGTCACCAACCAAAAAAGCGGCGTTTACGGTAGGCAAAGAAAGCATAAATATAACGGTTGCCAAAAGAAAAGCTGTTATTTTTTTCATAATCACTTCATCCCCAAAAAGCAATTGTTCAGCGGTATTTCTGTATTCGGTATTATACAGCCCTTTCACGGTTTTGTCAACAAAGCCCGTTTGCCCGCCATATTGCGGGCGGAACACAAAAGCTTGGCATTTTCTATTGTTTTTTCCACATACTTATGGTACAATGGCAAAAACGGAATAACTTTAAATTTTAACAGCAAGAGGTTTAATATGAAACGTTTTATTTCTGTTCTTCTGCTGCTCGCCCTGATTTGTTCTATGGCGGCGTGCGGCTCTTCTGAAGAAGAATCCTCAGCAGATAGCACCCAAAGCACCCAATCCCAAGCTGAAGAATCGGTTTCTTCCGCCGAATCCTCCGAGCTTAGTGAGGACGCCGACAGCAGCGAAGCTTCTGACATCAGCGTTGATGCCGAAAGCAGCCTTGATGCCGAAAGCAGTGACGAGTCTGAGCCCAACGCTGACAGCAGCGAGCCGAGTGTGAGCGAACCCGATATCAGCAAGCCTGAACCGGACGTAAGCGAACCCGAGCCCGACGTTAGTGAGCCCGAGCCGGACGTTAGTGAGCCTGAACCGGATATCAGCGAGCCCGACGTTAGCGAGCCGGAGCCCGACCCCATACCGACGCAAAAAGGGCCCTTTGACGTTATAGTTAACGAGGTTATGCCCGACAACGAGATACTTTGCCTTGGCCACGACCAGGACTGGGTAGAGCTGTACAACGCAGACAGCAAGGAAGCCGTTTTGGACGGGTTTTATCTTACCGATAACGCCGAAAAGCCCAACCTTATTGACCTTTCCGGCAAGACCATACCTGCGGGCGGCTTTTTGGTTATAGTATTGGATGCAGCCGCACCCTTCCGCCTTTCCTCCTTGGGGGAAACCGTTTATCTGACCTATGACGGCAAGGTGGCATCCTACGTTTCCTTTGGTGCTGCAGGGGCAGGCGCCAGCTTTTCCAAGGACGGTATTTGTCCCTACGCAACCCCCGGCTTTGAGAACAGCGAGGAAGGCCGTAAAGCCTATTTAGCAACGGTTAAGCTGCCCGAGCTGATTATAAACGAGGTTATGTCCTCTAACTCTAAGTACGCACCCGTTAACGGAAAATGCTATGACCTTGTTGAGATATACAACAACTCTGACAAGGTGCTTAACTTAGCCGATTACACCTTTAGCGACAAGCGCTCTGAGCCCGACCGTTTTAAGTTCCCCGCCGTTTCTTTAAACCCGGGAGAATTTTACGTTATCTACTGCTCCGGTCAGACCAATTTGGGCAGCGACCACGCATCCTTTAAGATAAGCTCTGCAGGCGAAACAGTATACCTTGCAAAGAACGGCGTGATCTTTGACCAGGTAAGGGTGCCTTCCGACGTAAACGATAACGAAAGCTACGGAAGAACGGAAAGCGGCTTTGCATATTTCTCCACCCCCACTATAGGAAAACAAAACGGCACGGTTTACGAGGTTGCCGTAGCGGCACCCCAGGCAAATTATTCCACCGGCTTTTACACAAAAGCAATTAAGGTTTCGCTAACCGGCGAGGGTACCATTTATTACACCTTAGACGGTAGCCGACCCACCACCTCTTCAAAGATATACAGCGGCCCCATTTCCGTTACGGACGTAACCACCATCCGCACCTTCTGCGTAAAGGATGGCTACAGCAGCCTTCTTACGGCTTATACCTACGTTATAAACAAGGCGCACGACCTGCCCGTGGTTGTGCTTTCCATCCCCCAAAACTCCCTTACGGGCAGCCAGGGCGTTTTAAACAACATTGCTTATAATTACGAATACGAAAGCGTAGTTACCCTTATAGAAAACGGCGAAGAGAAGTTTTCCGTCCCCTGCGGATTCCGTCTGCACGGTAACGACAGCCGCAAGGGCGCAAAGCAGAATTTTCAATTGCGTTTCCGCTCTGAATACGGCGCAGGCAAGCTGCGTTATCCGCTGTTTGATGACCGCAATATTGACGAGTATGACTCCTTGCTGCTTAAGGGCGGTAGCGAGGACTGGAAAACCGCTATGCTGCGTGACGAGCTCGCCTCCGCAATAGTAGACGGTAACACAAACCTTTACGCCTTGGCAATTAAGCCCGTGGTTTTGTATTTGGGCGGCGATTATTGGGGCATTTACTACCTGCGTGAGCGTTTCAGTGACGATTACGTGGCAGGACATTTGAACGTATCCCCCGAATCGGTGGATATTGCAGAATCCACAGGCGCCGGTGCGGAAAGCGGAAGCGTTGCATCCTTCCATGCGCTGTGGAAGTATGTGGAAAGTCACGATATGTCCAAGACCGAAAACTTTGAATACCTTGCAGAACGCATTGACATTACAAGCCTTATGGATTGGTACATCTGCCGTTCTTACATGGGCGATAAGGACCTGGCAAACATCAGAAGGTTCCGCACCTCCGAGGGGGACGGTAAATGGTACTGGATGTGGTACGATATGGACTGGGCGTTCCACCACACCACCGACCAACCTCTTACAAGCATAGTTAACAGCAGCAACGGCGACCCCGTGCTTATCCGTGCCCTGCTGAAAAGCAAGGAAGGCAAGGATGCGTTTTTAAAACGCTATGCAGAGCTTATGGGTACCATCCTTAACGATGAACACTTTAATAAGGTTTTGGATGAGCTTGTTGCAGTAATAGAATCGGAAATACCCAATGACCGCGCACGCTGGGGCGCCTCTGTTAAGGGTTGGGAATCCGCCATAGCGCGCATACGCAATTATACCAAGGACGGCGCACGTGCAAAGCGAGTGCTTCAAGACCTTAAGAGCTATTTTAACCTTTCCGATAATCAAATGACCGCCTATTTCGGCGATTTGTATCAACCGTAAAAGGACAAACAAAAACCACGATGAAATTCATCGTAGTTTTTCTCTTTTAACCTAACTTAAGAAATCGAGGTATAAACCTTGCCTGCCTCCAAGGGGTTGCCCTGGATAGCCGCCAGCTCGGAAACCGTTACGAATTCATAGCCCATGTCCTGCAAAGCGTCAACCGCCTTAAGTGCGGCTTCAACACTGCTGGATTTTAAATCGTGCATCAAAATCACACCGCCATCGTGGGCGCCGTCAATAACACGCTGAACGATGGTATCCACGTCGTTGGTTTGCCAGTCCTTGGTATCCAATGACCACAGCATGATGGAAAGACCCAAATCACCGCAAACCTGCTTAACCGTATCGTTATAAGCTCCTCCGGGGGGACGCATCAAGCGCACGTTATAATCGGCGGGAAGCTGGCTGTACATATCGTGCAGCTCTTTGTAAATGCCGTTATAATCAAGCTTTGTAAGGGTAGCGTGGTTATCGGTATGCAGGCCTATTTCGTGGCCGTAATCCAAAATCTTTTGGGGGTAGGAGGGGAAATCGTCAATGCGATAGCCGCATATAAAGAACGTAGCCTTTGCCCCGCGTGCCTCCAAGCCTTCCAACAGCCTTTGGGTTATAGCACCGGAGGGGCCGTCGTCAATAGTAAGGGCAATGCACTTGTTTTTCATGGTTTCGTTGCAGACGGTGCAGGTCTTTTCGCCCCCATCGGTGGAAACGAAGTTATGCCCCAACGCCGTGCCGGAAACCTTGCCGCAAACGGTGCAGGTCATGGGTGCAACGCAGGTAGCCGCTTTCCAAATGTGCTCGGTGGTGCCGCCCTCGGTTGCGCCGCAAACGGTGCAGGTCTTGGGAACGGTGCAATCGTTTTTCTGCCATTGATGGTTGGTTGCCTCACCCTCGGTCAAGCCGCAGTAGGTGCAGGTACGGGGCGCCTGGCAAGTGGCGTCTTTCCAATTATGCTCCAACGCCTCGCCCTCGGTCTTTTTACAGATCTGGCAGGTTTTAGGTGCGGAACAGGTGGCATCGTCCCAAATATGGTCGGAAATCTCGCCCTGAGTTAAACCGCAGGTTTTGCAGGTGCGGGGCGCCTGGCAAGTGGCGGGCGCAAAATCATGGTCGGTAGCTTGCCCCTCGGTAGCGCCGCACACGGTGCAGGTTTTGGGAGCGCTGCAGGTGGCTTCCATCCAGGTATGGGTAGGAGTTTTGCCCGAGGACGCACCGCAAACGGTGCAGGTTTCGCTTTCGGTACAAGAGCCGCCCTGCCAATTATGGCCGAGTGCGTTGCCCTCTGTAAGCTTGCAAGCAGAGCAGGTCTTGGGGGCGGTGCAGGTTGCTTCGGTCCACGTATGGCCCAACGCACTTGCTTTAGTCTCACCGCAAAGGGCGCAGGTTTCCGCTTCCGTGCAGGTTGCAGCGACCCATTCATGATCGCACTGCAGGCTGATAAGGACAACGCCCAGCACTATAACGACCGCAAGTGCCGCTAAAACTGAAATTAATACTTTTTTATTCACATACACACCCCTTTTCTTATGGTGTACACATTATACAAAATTTGCAGATAAATTTCAACCCCAAAACGGGAAATATTAAAAGCCGTGGTTTTCCGTTTTTATTTATGTCTGTACTCTCGCCTGATAAACGGCTCTGCCACGGCTTTTTCCGGATTGCCCGTAATACGCCCCGTGGGCGCTATTTGCAACAGCGCAATTTTAAGTGCGGTCATTTTAAATTGCCCCTTTTTTAAAGCTTTACGGTGATGACCTCGTTGCCCTGCTTTTTGATGATTTCCGCAAGGTCGTCAAAGCTTACCCAAACCGTTGCGCTGTGGTCGTTGGGATGGACACCCAGGCGGGGGTTGCCCAAAAGTTTTTGGTCAAACACCACGGTTACGGCGTGGTCGGCATCGTTTATAACCCCAAGGGGCGATACGCAGCCCGCCGTTACGCCCAGATACTTTGCAAGCCTTTCGGCAGAGGCAAAGCTTACCCTGCCTGCCGAGAGGGTCTCGCCCAGCTCTTTAAGGTTGATTTTGGTATCGTTATGGGCGGTAATAAGAAAATGTCTTTTACCCTTGGCATCCCTGATAAACAGATTTTTGCAAACGGTACCCATTTGCAAAAGCCCAAGCTGCTCCATGTCCTCCATGGTATAAACGGGGGGATGCTCGGTTATTTCAAAGGATATGCCCTGTTCCTTTAAAAAATCAATGGTTTTTTGTTTCATTTGTTTTTCCTCCGCCGAAGGTATCGGCTATTTTAATTAAAATTTCCCCATCCGCAGGGCAAAAATCGTATTTGCCTATCTCTGCAGGCGTTATCCATTGGATATCGTTATGCTCCAGCATTTTAGGCGTACCCTCGGTTATATGGGCGTTATACAGCTTTAGATCCACGGTAAGGTCGGGATACTCGTGGACAAGCTCCATAAACAGCCCGTCTGCCTTTACGGTAACGTCAAGCTCCTCTTTGCACTCACGGGTAAGGGCTTGCTCGGGAGTTTCGCCCGGCTCTACCTTGCCGCCAACAAACTCCCAAAGCAGTCCCCGTGCCTTGTGGGCAGGCCGTTGACATATCATAAAACGCTCTTTCTGCCAGATAAGGGCGGCAACTACAACGGTCATACCTTGCCCTCCCCCATGGCGTTGAAGTAAGTGGCTATCTCGTCCATGCGGCTTTCCTGCTTTACGGAGAAGGGGCATCTACCCTCGCAATGGCCGCAATGCAGGCAGGCATCGGCATTAACGGAAAGCTTGGTGTAATGGTTGGCGGCGATGGTGTCGCCTGCCAGGGCAAGGTCGTAATACTTGTTTACAAGCCCGATATCTATACCCGCAGGGCAGGGCTGACAATGGTTGCAGTACACGCAGGTGCCGGTTACGGATTCGGCGGCAAAGGTGCCGATGACGGAATAATCCTTCTCCGCTTCGGTAGCGTCTAAAAATTTAAGCAGGGTATCCAAATGCTCCATAGTTTGAACACCGGGCACGGCAACAAGCACGCCGGGGCGGTCAAGGGCATACTGCAGGCACTGGCTGTGGGTAAGTGCCACCCCAAAGGGCGATTGACTTGCCGAAAGGAGCTGCCCCGCAAAAAAGGGCTTCATAACGCTTATGCCCACTCCTTCACGGCGGCAGCGGCGGAACAGGTCAAACCTTTCGTTTACGGTGCCTATGCCGTACTCGTCACCTTTTTCAAAATCGTAGGCGGGGTTGATGGAAAACATCATCATATCGGCAACGCCCGTATCAAGTATGCGGTTTGCCACCTTGGGCGTGTGGGATGAAAAGCCTATGTGGCGGACAACACCACGGGCTTTCAGCTCTTTAATATAGTCAAGAATGCCGCCGTTTGTAAGGGCGTCAAAGTCCTCGTCCTCGTCCACGCAGTGCAAAAAGCCAAAATCCGTATAATCGGTGCCAAGGGTTTTAAGCTCCCACAGGAAGGTGTCCTTAATGGTCTGCAGGTCACGGCTCCAGCCGTATTCGCCTTGCTCGTCATAAACGGCACCGAAATGCATTTGCAAAAACACCTTGTGGCGTCTGCCTGCCATAGCCTTGCCGAAGGGCTTATAAACCGCACCGCCGGCGCAAAGGTCAAAAAAATTTATGCCGTGGTCTATAGCCTTGCTGATTATTGCTTCTATCTCCTCGGCGGGGGTGTGCTGAATGCCGCCCATGCCAAGTCCAAGTACGCTAAAGCTTTCGTGGGCTGCCCCACGGGGCAATTTTCTGTATTCCATACCTTGCTTACTCCATAATAAATATTCCGAAATATTCGGGGCGGTGGAAATCCGGGCTTGAGGTGCCAACCACGTTCCACATACCGTAATGTCTTACGCCCGTGTAGGGGTTGCTGCCTATCTTGTAGAAATTGCCCTTGAAGCTGTAGCCGGAAACAAAGGTATCGGCATTAAGGCTGCTGCCGTAAAACTTTTGCAGCTTTTCAAGGGGAAGCTCTATAGTAAGGGTCCATCTGTCCGACTGAACGTTGGGGTTGGTCTTGAACATATCGCCAAGGGGCAAAAAGTCCGTGGCGGGGCGGCGGTTTGCCTTGGTTGCACCAAACTGACAAACCATTGCGCCTATAGAGTTGGTCTCGATATTGATGTATCTTGCGTTATCCCATGCCGCAAAAAATTCCATGCAGCTATCAAGGTATACGGGGTCGCCAAACTGCGTATACTTTGCAGGTGGGTTGGTTTCCATGCAGGTCATTTGGCAGATAAAGCCCCAATCCTTTACGTATACAAGCTGAGCGTAAGCTTCGTAGGTTACGCTGTTTACCCACTTGTAGGTGTCGATTGCCGCCTTGGGTACCATTGCCCAATCTATGGCGTCAACGGTGGCAAAGGTCTTTATTCGATATATTCTGGTGCCGTCCTCGGTGTACTCGGGCAGGGATATTTCCGGCTCGGAGCTTTCCTCGGAGGATTCGGGCTCGGTTATCTCTTCGCTGCTTTCCTCGGGCTCGGTAGTCTCGGGCGCTTCGGGTTCAGACTCGGTAGTCTCGGGCGCTTCGGGTTCAGACTCGGTGGTCTCGGGCGCTTCGGGTTCAGACTCGGTGGTCTCGGGCGCTTCGGGTTCAGACTCGGTGGTCTCGGG
>JAZUNS010000097.1:0-4464 GCA_045604285.1 Eubacteriales bacterium | reverse complement strand
AAGTAGTAACCGTACCATCGGTATGGGCAAGTAACTCCATCTGCCTACCATACCACTCTATATCGGTTGCATTACGCCATTTTGTCGGATTGCCTATTGAATCGTAGGTTATTGCAGTTCCGTTAAAGCTTGTAAGCAGATCACCCCAAGAGGTGTTGCCGTAGGTATAAGTCCTATTATCGTAATATAATGCATCGGGACCGTAATTGTGGGATATATTGGTCAGATTGCCCGACTTATCGAAAAAGTACTCGTAGACGTATAAATAGGCTTCTGAATAGTACAGATCCGAATAGTAGTTAACCTGCCCTAACTGTCCTAACGCATCGTAATAGTAATTTGCGCGCAGGGTACCGTTTTCGCTTACGGAAGTGACGTTACCTACGTTGTCATACGTGTAGGAATAGGTAACGCCGTCCACGGTATGGGTTGCCACGAGACTTGAGGTGCGACCGCTGGCTGATACGTAGGTATAGCTCTCCTGCTTCTATGCTTTCAATAACCTGTTTGCCGGTCACCGTAAGCACAACGGTTATGACAATAAAGCAATACGGACTGTTTAATGAAAGCTGCAGAAATTTCCCACGGAGGATAGGATTTTCATCCCATCCTCCGTGATGTTTATGAGATGCTTATAGGATTATTGCTACACCGGCAAAAGGAATTGTTTTTTATGTATTATTGCCCTTTTCGATGTGTTCAATTTGTTTTATAAACTTGATGGGATCTTTAACAAATTGATAAGCGTTTGAGTTTTTCAATATTGTTAAAAATTTATCAGTCGTGGCTTCGTAAAACTCATCTTCGTAGTTGAGAACAAGGTCATTTGCTTTTGCAAATTCACATATTGCGCACAATTGAGGTAAAGTTATACTGCGGATATCCACACGTAGTTCTATTTCACTTATTATATCAGTGTTTTCAAAACTGATTTCAAGACAAGTAGACTCAACATCTCCAAATTGTCTCAAACAATTACTCCAACTGGGCTTTTCAGGGAAATGCATAGACAAAGTTTGCAAAGACACTAAAAAAGAATCGATAGCATAACCACCCTCTTTTTTCACTAGCAAAAATGGTACTTGCCAGATTGCCATAATTATACACCTCACCAAAATAAATCTTCCATAGTTGCATACCCTTTATAAGGTAAAAAGACTTCTTCTGCAGGAACGCTTAATATATTAAGTCTTTTTGCAACAGCAAGCCTGTGATGGCCATCAACAACATATTTCCCACCGTTATAATTAACAAACTTAATAGGTTCTTTTATTCCATTAACATCAATATCTTTAATCAAAGAATTCATTTTACTTCTGCTTTTAGTTATCCCGTGGGTTGGGGTTAAATCCTTTGTAGGTATAGTGTTAGTTTTTTTACACACGTTATGCACCAGCACGGAGTCTTCGCCGACATAATATGTGTGATAGTCTTCAACGTTGAAGTTATATACCGTTACAGGCTCGGAAAGAGTTTCATGGTATACTTCATCAATGGTGTCGTACTCGCCGTTGGCAAGAACTACTGTATCGCCCGGGTCGAGATATTCTGCCGTAGTCCAACCTTCATCGGGCAAATAGAACGGGTGGGCAGGTGTTGAAATTATCTCATCGCCGTTCACGAAAACATGGACAAGCTCTGTTGTTTCGTTTTCGTAGGTTTCGATAACCTCTTTAAGAGCTACATCGCCAGTGGTTTCATCCCAAGCCCATACAAGGTCACCTGCTTCTATGCTTTCAATAACTCTTTTACCTGTTACCGTTAGCACAACAGTTCCCGCAACAAAACAATGCGAATTTACAGTGGAGCACGATCCTTTAACAGAACCTAAACCAGAAGCGGCGCCCGACACTGCTCCGGTTATTGCGCCGGTCAAAGCTCCGTCTGCTGCACCTTCCAGCATAGCCTCTCCTACGCCATCTAAACTGCCGGTTGTCGCGACGTGAGTTATGGCTCCTTCTGCGGCACCAGTGGCAGCACCTACAGCAAATCCTATCGCCGCACCTTTAGCTGCGCCAACCGCAACCGCAGCCACTGCAGTCCCCGTGCCTGCCGTTGCAACGGTAACGGCTGCAACTACTGCAACGACAGCTACAACCGCAACCGCTGCTACAGCTTTTTTCGTCCACTTAGGCCAAGACCACATACCGTTTTCGTCTGCTCTGCTTATAGGATCGTTAAGGCAGTATACAAAGGGGTTGTACTGTAGCAGGCTGCCTTGCTCTACAGCAAATGCACTTACATCGTCTGCATTAAGGAATCTACCAACCACTGGGTCGTAGTAGCGGGATTGCAGATAATAGAATCCGGTTTCGGTGTCGTAGTAGTAGCCTCTGTAGCGGAAGGGATTTATGTTTGCGATATGGGTTGCGTTGGTTGATATGTCAACGCCGTTTGCGTCGGTGATAGACATTATCTCACCGTAGGCGTTGTAGCTGTACTTGGCAACGAGCTGGCGGCTTTCGTTATAGATGCCTATAACGTCCCCTTGCAGGTTCTTGGAGAACATATTGGTATCGCCGCCATATATCATACCCATAATGGTGCCTTTGTCGTCATAGGTATAATATATGTTTGTTCCAAGTCGGTTTTCGGCTACTATCTTATTACCGTCAAGGGTGTATCTACATCAACATTTTACACTTTGTAGCCTGTTTTGTCAAGTTATATGCTAAAAGGCATTAAGTGTGACTGTTGGCAACGCCGTCTGCTAAAGAGATTATCCGAAAGCACTCGAAAGCCTTTGGGGGGTGCTTTCCGATATTGAGTGTATGCAGCTTGCGTGGGTGTCGAGGAATACGTTTTATAAGTATAAGGCGGAGATTAATACAGTAATCAACGGTTAATATGTTATAACGGCAAAGAGCCTGCATTTTGCGGGCTCTTTGTCTTAAAGGAATATTTTATTTAGCAGAACTATGGCTTCTGGCGTCGATTAGCAT
This sequence comes from Eubacteriales bacterium, assembly GCA_045604285.1. Lineage (GTDB taxonomy): Bacteria > Bacillota > Clostridia > Oscillospirales > CAG-382 > SIG636. The sequence goes on along the minus strand of JAZUNS010000097.1, from coordinate 1,522 downwards.
ATACACGAAATAAATAGTTCGCGTTACGCAGCCTATTAGTATACACCATGTATTTTGATTGATGTAATCCGAAGTGAAAATGCAGATAGATGCAAGCATTAAAGACATTATTATATCAAGTCCGGCAACCACTATAAACGGGAAAAACTTTTTTTTAATAGTTGCGATAAAATAAAAGGTTAATAAAAGGACGCTGAAAACAAACAGCCATGAAAGTATGATTCGTGACAATATTATGTTTTCTAAAGAAACCGCGATTACAAAGGACTGCACTAATGATGCACAACCGAAAAAATGAACTGAATCGGGATAAGGAATCCACATTATTACAGAAACGACTGTCAATAATGCATATATTGTTATTGATATAGGCTTTTTCAATTTCACTATTAAACCTCCTTTTTTAATCAAACGCTGCTTTAATTGCTTTCCATGCAAAATAAAAGAAGCCTTCGCCCTCTTCGGCGTTGTCAAAGTCAATATTTCTCGCCCTTTCAGAAGCAAACGAATAACGATCATGTTCTCTCCACTCGGTGAGAAGAGATGACCGCGTTCTATTCCAATTTGTGCCATGATCGGCATCATATTGCAGGAGACAATCTATAATAAATTCTCTATACTTAGACTTCACTTGATCTGCTCTATATACATACATATTCGGATTTTTTGAATTCGTAAAATCCCCAACAATTACATCGGTACCACTATTAAATCCATAAATAGAGTTCGCAAGATCTGCGATCTGGTCTTTAGAGACATTTTTATAAATATACACCCGACCAACGAGTGTCTTCTTCCACCACCAAAATCCAGTCGTATACTCATATTCGTATACGTAACAATTTATGCCAGCATTACCGCCACCATTATCGCTTCCAGACGAAGAAGTGCTTGGCCAACATCCGGAAATATCTGTATACAATAATGGATTATTGTTGCAATACGCAAACATATTGTTGCCGAGGATACCTTGACCTGTGGATACGAAAGCATCTGCGTTGAGAAAACGACCAACCACTGGGTCGTAGTAGCGGGATTGCAGGTAGTAAAAGCCTGTCTCAGTATCGTAGTAATAGCCACGTTAACGGAAGGGATTTATGTTGGCTATGTCTGCAGAATTGCTTGACACATCGTTACCGCTTGCGTCGGTGATAGACATTATCCCGCCGTAGGCGTTGTACTGATACTTGGCAACGAGCTGACGGTTTTCGTTATAGATGCCTATAACGTCCCCTTGCAGGTTCGTGGAGAACATATAGGTATCGCCGCCGTATATCATACCCATTATGGCGCCTTTGTCATCATAGGTGTAATATATGTTTGTGCCTTGCCTGTTTTCGGCAACAATAGTACCGCCGTCAAGAGTGTATTTGATTATACCGACAGGTTCTCCGCTTGTGTTGTAATAACGCTTGCTCGTTCTTATGCCATCTGCATTATAATCATAAGTAGTAACCGTACCATCGGTATGGGCAAGTAACTCCATCTGCCTACCATACCACTCTATATCGGTTGCATTACG
>JAZUNS010000096.1:0-5338 GCA_045604285.1 Eubacteriales bacterium | reverse complement strand
TGGCTACGATCCGACTTCCCATATGCTTTTCAGCATTCCGGCGGTAAAAGGCGTTGAATTCGGCGCGGGATTCGGTTTTGCTAAAATGCGTGGAAGCGAAGCGAACGACCCCTTCCGGATTGACGAAAACGGAAATATCGTGACAAAAACAAACAACAACGGCGGAATAAACGGCGGGATTTCCAACGGAATGCCCATAACCTACCGTTTGGCAATAAAGCCCACGCCTTCCATTTATAAAACGCAAACCACCCTTAACCTGCGCACCGGCAAAACCGAGCCTTTGCAGATACAGGGCAGGCACGACCCCGCCATAATACATAGGGCAGTGCCGGTGGTGGAAAGCGTAAGCGCCCTTGTAATGGCAGACCTTTTGGCCCAAAGCTTTGGCAAGGGCTGGCTTGTTCCCGAAAAGGAGGCAAAGGTATGAAGTACGGACTGATCGGCGAGAAGCTGGGGCATTCCTTTTCCGCTGAGATACACGGAATGCTTGGGGACTACGGCTACGAGCTTTGCGAGCTTGCCCCCGACGCCCTCGGTGCATTTTTGCAGGCCCCCACCTTTAAAGGCATAAACGTAACCATACCCTATAAGCAGGCGGGTATACCTTATCTTAGCTATATAGACGAAGGTGCCAAGGCAATAGGCGCAGTTAATACCGTTATAAATAAAGAAGGAAATCTTTACGGCTACAACACGGATTTTTACGGTATGAAGGCTTTGCTGTGCCGCATAGGTGCAGACCCTAAAGGTAAAAAGACCTTAATACTTGGCACGGGCGGTACCAGCAAAACCGCAGTTGCGGTAGTAAAGGCAATGGGCGGCGAGGAAATATACAAAGTAAGCCGCAGCGGTGCCGAAGGTGCCATAACCTATGAGGAAGCCCTTTTACATCATGCAGACAGCGAAATAATTATAAATACCACCCCTGCGGGAATGTATCCCAAGGTGGACGGTTGCCCCATAGACCTCAGCGGTTTTACAAAGCTTACCGCCGTGGCGGATGCGGTATACAATCCGTTGCGCTCACGCCTTGTCAGTGCAGCGCAGGAAAGAGGCATACCTGCCGAAGGCGGCTTGTTTATGCTGGTTGCCCAGGCGGTTGCCGCATCGGAATATTTTTTGGATACTACCTACAGCGAAGAAACCGTAAACACCGTGTTTAAAAAGCTTTGCGCCGCAAAGGAAAACATTGTGCTTATAGGTATGCCCTCAAGCGGCAAGACCACGGTTGGCAGCCTTCTTGCCCGGCTGCTGGGCAGAGAGCTTGTAGATACGGATAAAATGATAGTAGAGCAAGAGGGTAAGGATATCCCCGCAATCTTTGCAGAGGGCGGCGAAAGCGCCTTTAGGGATAAAGAAAGCGCTGCTGTAGCAAGGGCGGCGTTGCTTAACGGCAAGGTGATTGCAACAGGTGGCGGCGCCATACTCCGTGAGGAAAACGTAAGGGCGCTTAAGCAAAACGGCAGGCTTTATTTTCTTGACCGTCCCATAGAACAGCTTATGCCCACCGCCGACAGACCCCTTGCCAAGGACGTGGAGGCCATCAAGCAGCGCTATAAAGAGCGCTACGGAATATATACCTCCGTGGCAGACGTGATAATCAATAATAAAACCACAGCCAATGCTGCGGCACAAACGATTATAGAGGAGTTTTGCAAATAATGAAGATCTTTGTACTTAACGGCCCCAACCTTAATATGCTTGGCGTAAGAGAGCCCGAGGTTTACGGCAACAACACCTATGAGGAACTCTGCAGCAAAATCCGCTTTTACGCCGAGGAAAAGGAAATAGAGGTAGAGATATATCAAAGCAATCACGAGGGCGAGCTTGTAGACCTTATCCAAAAGGCGTTTTACGAAAACGTGGACGGCATAGTAATAAACCCCGCCGCCTATACACATACCAGCGTGGCGCTGTTGGATGCGGTTAAAAGCGTAAGCATCCCCACGGTAGAGGTGCATATATCCGACGTTTCCGTAAGAGAGGCGTTCCGTCAGCAAAGCTTTGTAAGGGCGGCGTGTATTGCAACCGTTATGGGCAAGGGCTTTGACGGATATATCGAGGCAATACAAATACTTGAAGCAAACTGCGGGAGATAGATTTAATGACAGTAACCATAAAACCGGGGATTGCCGCAGGCAAGGTAACTGCACCCCCGTCTAAAAGCATGGCACACCGATTGCTTATATGTGCGGGTACTTGCCGTGGCGAAAGCCTTATACACGGCGTGTCCTACAGCGAGGACGTTTCCGCTACCATAGATTGTCTAAGAAATTTCGGTGCGACGGTAGAGCGCATCGGCGACGGAAGCACCGTTCGTGTGCGTGGCGTGGATATGAAGACCGCCGCCCCCAAAACCGTGCTTAAGTGCCGTGAAAGCGGAAGCACCCTAAGATTTTTCCTGCCCCTTGCCTTGCTTTCGGGCAAAAAAGCAACGCTTACGGGCGCACCGTCCCTGCTTAAACGCCCTATGACGGTTTATCAAGAGCTTTGCGATTTTAAAGACCTGTATTATCATCAAACAGATGACGGTATTACCGTCCGGGGCAAGCTGCCCTCCGGCAGATATACGGTTTCGGGCAATATAAGCAGCCAGTTTATAAGCGGTATGCTTTTTGCGCTACCCTTTGTGGAGGGCAATAGCTATATAAACATAACGCCCCCCATAGAAAGCCGCCCGTATTTAGAGCTGACACTGGCTGCCCTTAAGCGCTTTGGCATCGAGGCGGGCTGGAAGGATGACCAAACCCTATATATCCCCGGCGGACAACAGCCCTGCGCCTGCGAGTGCAGCGTAGAGGGCGACTTTTCCAACAGCGCCTTTCTTGACGCCCTAAACGTTATGGGCGGCAACGTAGAGGTGCAGGGGCTTTCCGAGGAAAGCCTTCAGGGTGACAGAGCCTACGGCCGAATGTTTGAGCTGCTTAAAACCGGCGCACCCGCCCTGCATATAGGCGACTGCCCCGACCTTGGCCCCGTGCTGTTTGCCCTGGCAGCGGCTTGCAACGGCGGCATATTCAGCGGCACAAGAAGGCTAAGGCTTAAGGAAAGCGACCGTTCCTTTGCCATGACCGAAGAGCTTAAAAAGTTTGGCGTGGCTTCCACTATAAGAGAGGACAGCGTGGTTATCTACCCCGCCGAATTCCACGCCCCCGACCAAGTTTTGCAGGGACACAACGACCACCGCATAGTTATGTCGCTGGCGGTATTGCTTACCAAGGTTGGCGGCACTATCGAGGGTGCCGAGGCGGTCAATAAAAGTTATCCCGAATTTTTTGATATACTTAAATCTCTTGGCATAGAGGTGATAGAAGAATGACACTAAGTCAGGATACAAATATTCTAATAGTAGGCTTGGGCGTAATGGGCGGCGGCTATGCGGCGGCACTGACCGATAAGGGCTATACCGTAAACTGCATTACACGCTCTCAAAAGACCCTGGATTACGCACTAAGCCATAAAATGATAGCAAAGGGTGCCGCCTTCCCCGACCCCGAAATGATAAGCTCGGCAGACCTTATAGTAATTGCCCTATACCCCGAAGCGGCAATAGAATGGGTAAAGGAAAACGGCAAATATTTTCGTAAGGGTGCGGTGGTAACCGACGTTACCGGCGTAAAGGGCGGCGTTGTAGAGCGCATACAAGCCCTTATGCCCCGGGGTGTAGAGTTTATCTCGGCACACCCCATGGCAGGCAGAGAAAGCAGCGGCGTTGAGTACAGCGACCCCAAGGTTTTCGTAGGGGCAAACTACATAATAACCCCCACCGAAAAGAATACCGAATCTGCCATAGAGCTTTGCAGTGACCTTGGACGTATATTGGGCTTTGGTCGTATATCGGTGCTTAGCCCCGATAAGCACGACGAAATGATAGCCTTTTTGTCCCAGCTTACCCACTGTATAGCGGTAACCCTTATGACCTGCAACCAAAGCGAGGGGCTGGGGGGCTACTCGGGCGACTCTTTCCGTGACCTTACCCGTATAGCAAAGATAAATGACCGTATGTGGTCAGAGCTGTTCGTAACAAATAAGACGCCCCTGCTTAAGCAAATGGACGCCTTTATGGAGGAATTTAAAGCTCTGCGCACCATGATTGCCGAAGAAAATACCGACGATATGCGTGCAATGATGCGCCTTTCCACAGCGCGCCGAACAAAATTTGACAAACCAAAATCACCTATAGCCAATACAGAGGAAAAGGAGACAAGCAATATGAGCATGAATTTCAACCGTAAATTACCCATCCCTATGGAGATTAAAGAGCAGTACCCCGTAACTGCCGAAATAGAAAGAGTAAGAGACGCCCAAACCAACGAGCTTAAAAAGATCTTCTCGGGCGAGTCTGACAAATTTGCCCTTATTATCGGGCCCTGCTCTGCCGACCATGAGGATACCGTTATAAAGTATATCTACAAGCTTCGTGAGGTGCAGGAGAAGGTAAAGGATAAGATACTTATCGTACCCCGTATCTACACCAACAAGCCCCGCACTACCGGCGCAGGCTATAAGGGAATGCTTCACCAGCCCGACCCCAATTCCGACCCCGATATGCTTAAGGGCATTATCGCCATCCGTAACCTGCATATAAGAGCTATTGCCGAAACCGGCTTTGCCTGCGCAGACGAAATGCTTTACCCCGAAAATCACCGTTATCTTTCCGACCTGCTTGCCTACGTTGCAGTAGGCGCCCGCAGCGTTGAAAACCAGCAGCACCGCCTTACCGCCAGCGGCCTTGACGTACCCGTGGGTATGAAAAATCCCACCGGCGGCGACCTTTCCGTTATGATGAACCCCATAACCGCCGCCCAGGGCTCCCACGTGTTCCTCTACCGTGGCTGGGAGGTTAAAAGTGACGGCAACCCCTACGCCCACGCAATCCTTAGGGGCTACGTTGATAAGCGCGGCGTTTCCCACCCCAATTACCACTACGAGGACCTTATAACCCTTCACGACCTTTACGCCGCAGGCGGTCAAAGCAACCCCGGCGTAATAATAGATACCAACCACGCCAACTCCGGCAAAAAGTATCTGGAGCAGTCCCGTATAGCAAAGGACGTTCTGCATAGCTGCAGCTGCAGTGCAGATATCAAAAAGCTGGTTAAAGGCCTTATGATAGAAAGCTATATTTACGACGGATGCCAGAAGATAAGCGAGGACGAGGTGCTTGGTAAGTCCATTACCGACCCCTGCCTTGGCTGGGAAAAGACTGAAAAGCTTATCCTTGATATCGCCGAAAGCCTATAATAAATGATAAAAAACAGTTGTTAACATATATGTTAACAACCGTGTTTTTGGTTGACTTGTACAAATTTTCACCCCTGCTGTTATGCAAAAT
>JAZUNS010000095.1:0-2231 GCA_045604285.1 Eubacteriales bacterium | reverse complement strand
CCGTAAACAGCGTTACGAAGAATTACACCGTATAGCAACGATGGGCTGTCTCAAATTCTGGGACAGCCCATTTATATTTTCGGCAAAGCTGTTCTTAATGCTGCCGAATATTCAAATACCATTTAGGAACTACGCTATTCATTCCGTCGTACCAGTCAATAACATCTGCGGCAAGCTTTCGCATTATCTCCACCTCGCCCTCTCCAAAGGGAATTGCCCAAGGCAGAGAGGAAAGTATGCCTGCGGTAACATACAGCGCTAAAAGGCTCCAAAAGTTTTGGGGTATCTTTCCGTCAAAGTACCCGTCAATTCTGCCCTTGGCAAAAACAGGACTTACGGCAACATCCCAAGTTATAGGTTTAATGTCCTCCCACGGGTCGCCCAAATCGTTTCTGTCAAAGAAGTCTATTATATACAGCTTCTTATCCTTACCTATCATCATGTTCCCCACATGATAGTCGCCGTGTTGGTAAGTTAAGGGGCGGTTGGCTAAAAGCTTACGGTTGCTGTCCACAAATTTGACAAGCAGATCTCCCTTTTCGTATTTAAGTGGACAGCTTATGTACTTTTCAAGCTTGGTATCAAGTTTTTTGTTATATCTATCCTCCCAATCGGGCAAATCTTCGGGAGCGGGTATGGAATGAAGTATCCTTTGTATACGTCCTGCTTCTACACCGTAGGCATAAAGCTCTGCATCGGTACAAAAAGGCAAAGCATCTCTGGCATCCTCGCCGTCTATCCAGCTATATACGCTGTAAACGCCGTCCTCGCACACCCAAAAATCTACAGGTATGCACATAGGGATACCAAGGGCGGCAACAGTCTTTGCCATTTCAAACTCCGCCTTCTTACGCTCTGCTTTTTCTTTTGGAGAGATACGCAGAAGATATTTGTCGCCCTTTGTGTCTATGGCGCAGAATTTTCTGTCACCCGACCAACCTTTGTGTATTTCGGTTTTACTGACAAAGTTAATCACGCTGTTCCCTCCTTTTTATGTATTCATTTAGTTGGCGTTTCGTGCGTATTACCGTGGTTTTATCTTTGTATTGGTTTTCTATGTCTTTGTAATGCTGTCTTCTCTTTTTTGTCCTGCCGCCAAAGAGAACAAAACATATAAAATCGAAATTAAGGCTTTTAACGTAGCCCATTTTTTTATATTCTTTTTCTCTTTTTATAACGCCCCGCAGACATCTTAGTCTGCCCAGCCTTACTATTATTATTTCATCAGCAATTTCAAGCCTTTCCTTTTGATAAAGGGCGCTATAGTTGCCGTCTATTATCCAGCTTTCCTTCTCCATAAAAAGGGCAACCTCATTAAGGACGAGAGTTTTATCCTTTGCTATCCAGTTTTTATCATATTTAACGGCATCAAGATGCATTACGGGGATACCGTAGAGCGTTGCCAATCTATCGGAAAGGTAGCTTTTTCCACCGCCTGAGTAGCCAACTACTGCAATTTTCATCTGTTTACCCCCTTTTCGGAAAAGTATTGAGAGTGTAACACAAAACGGTGTTTAAGTCAAGACCTTGTATAAAAACTGCCGCGATTTTCTCGCGGCATTTTTCTTGCTGTTTATTTTACTTTAGCGACGCCTTAAAGACTTCGTATTCTTCTTCCGTTCCTTTAAAAATGAATTCCTGATTATCGGATATAATGAAATTGTCGTTTATGCCGCAGTCAATGCGCATAAAGCGCTTTGCAAGGTAGCCTTCCCTTGTAAGATTTATCTCGTCATACTCCCAAATATTGCCTATCTGTATGGGCATATACGAGCTGTCGGCGGCAGGCACCTTGAAGCTTACAAGCTCGGCGGTAGAATCAAGACTTTTGCCCCATATACAACGGAAACGGACCAAGCCTACACCTTTGGCAAACCAATATTCCTTGGTACCGCAAAAGGTATATTGATAGTTATGCTTCATATAATAGCCATCGTCCATACCTGCCTTTTCGCAAACCACCGTAAGCTTTATTGTATCCGTAAACACCCCTGCGGCGGTGGTTATCGTGCCGCCGTCGGTAACGCTTACGCTTGCCGTTACATTATCGCCAAGATCTTTTGTTTCGGTATACCCTATCACCCATTTTTTGTCGTACATACAGCCCAGTATTCGTTGCAGATAGCGGAAAGGCTTCACGCCGAAGATACGGTTTTCTTCTCCTCTCGAACCAAAGCGGTATGGAGAGAAGGAATACAAAGCGTTTTCGCCGTAATGGTATACGGAGGAGT
>JAZUNS010000094.1:0-5433 GCA_045604285.1 Eubacteriales bacterium | reverse complement strand
GCAGTAGTTCCCGTTACCGGCGACGCTACCTACACCGCTCAGTACAGCAACGGTACCAACACTTACACCGTAACCTTCGTAGTTGTCGGCACTGAATATACTCAGCCCTACAACTATGGCGAAACTCCCGTATTCTCCGGTTCTACCGACAAGGCTGCTGACGCTCAGTACACCTACACCTTCACCGGTTGGGATAAGGAAGTTGTTGCTGTTACCGGCGACGCTACCTACACCGCTCAGTACAGCTCTGTTGTTAACCAGTACACCGTAACCTTCGTAGTTGGCGCTCAGGGTACTGCCAGCGGCCAGCTCGAATGGACTGTTGATTACGGCACCGCTTCTTCCGAAATCGTGGCTCCTACCGTTGTCGCTTCCGGCGCAGCTTACGAGTTCACCGGTTGGGATAAGGAGCTTCCTGCAACCATTACCGAAGACATCACCATCACCGCTAAGTTCACTACCACCGGTTCTGCTGTTAACGTAACCTTCGTTCAGGGCGCTAACGGTACTATCATTGGTACTAACGACGCAGGCGAAACTGTTGTTGGCGGTTACACCACCGCAGTAGCTTCCGGCGCAGCAGCTGGCAGCACTATCACCAGCATTCCTACTCCTATCGCTGACGAAAACTATCATTTCGTTGGTTGGTTCGTAGGCGATGAGCTTTACGATTGGAACAGCATCCTTGAAGGCGACATCACCCTCACCGCTGTATTCGCAATCAACAGCATCACCATCACCGAAGTTAGCATCGATGCAAGCTCTGCTATGTACGCAAGCGGTAAGATTTACGTTACCGTTAACGATGGCTCTACTGTTGCAGACCTCAACGCAACCACCATCCGTATGTACACCTTCATGCACACTGCTGACGGCAGAACCAACATTGCAACCGCAAGACCTGTATTTGCAGAAGACGAAAACGGCATCTACATGGAACTCGACGTAGCTACCAACAACGGCTATGCTTCCATGGACGTATACCTCTCTGCTGACAGAATCGACTTCGCTTCCTCTGACTGGGGCGTAATCGACGTGTTCACCGGCTACAATTTTTAATCCCTTAATTTAGCAAAACATTAGAATTTAAGGTGCATCTTCCTTAAAAGATAGGGTCGCACCGCCCAGGTACCCGTTAGGGACGGCGCAAAAGCGCCGTCCCTACAGGGGGCTTTTAAGGTAAATGCTGTTTTTCGGTTTGGTTTTAGCTGTCAAAAAATGCAGGCGGCAAATTCATGCCGTGTTTGACGGCGAAATCGAAAACCTTGGCATTCAGCGCTTTTCGCGCTGTTGCGCTTCGGAAAAAGGACGTTTCCGAAGCGGACCAGTTCGAAAAGAACTAAATAAGCTTAGCTTGTTTTGCGTGCTTTCTCAGGGCACCGCAAGCAGAGGGAGAAATTTATGAAAACAAGGGCTTTGGCGCTTCTGTTATCAGTTTTGATGATAACAAGCACAGCCGTTGGTGCGCTTGCAACAACCGCTGCTGCCGAAGGAACAGCTTTGGGGCTGTTCGAAATTACAGACGCCGTTTATGAAAACGGCAGCCTTACCGTAAGCGGTTCGGCTGTTGCCGTTTCCGACAGTATGTCTGTAAGCGTTACTATCTATTCCGGCGTTACCGATGCTGACAATCCGTCAAGCACCGGAACTTTGCTGTCCCTTCTTACCTATAACTATGGGGACATCATGTCCGGCGGTACGGATAGCTCTACCTTCACCTTCACCAAGGAGATAGATGAGTCTCTGTTTGCAGAGACCGGCGCCGTATACGTAGGCATTAAAACCACATCCAACAGCGACGCAGTTTGCTACGGTGCGGTTTCTTCCTATATATACTATGACCTTAACGCCGACGACGCCGCAGCAAACGGCGTGGTTAAGACCCTTGTGCCTATCGGCGCTGCTTATAAGGCAAGCCTTACCTCTAAGGAGCCTACCCGTAGCGGCTATGACTTCGGCACCTGGACTGACGTGGACGGCGACACTATACCTGCTACCGCTACTATGCCCGCAGGTGGCGTTACCGTATACGCAAAGTGGTATGCAACCGATTTCTACAATATCTACTTCAAATCCGGCGAAGGCGGCTCCCTTACGGGCGGCGTTCAGACCCGTGTACCCTACGGCACCACCTGGGCAGAAGCTGTTACCTCTCTCCCCACAGCAAAGCCCGCAAACTCCAACTATGTTTTTGCTTACTGGTATCCTGAGATTCCCGACGCTGACTATATAATTGAATCCGACCTCACCTTCACCGCAGTTTTTGTTCCCGCTAACGAAAACACCTACTCCCTCATTGACATAACCGAAGCTTATTATAAGGATGGCTCCGTTACCGTTAAGGGCGTTGCCAACTCCATCTCCCAAAACCAGTGGGATATCGCATTTACCCTCTATGCAAACGTTACCAACACAAGCGATATCGCATCCGACTATGATGCTTCCGCTATCACCCACAGAACCGTTAAGTTCAGCGAGATCAGAAACAGCGCTGACTCCTACGAGTTCACCTATACCTTCAAGGCACCCGCAGCCGACCTTAACGGCCTTATATACATTGGTGCCAAGTACGTAACCGTTGATTTTGACGAGGCTAACTATGCACCCGTCACCGCAAGCATCAGCTTTGATAAAAATGCTGACGACGCAACCGAAGGCTCCATCACCTCCAAGCCCTCTGCCATCGGCGCCGCTATCGGCACCATAGGCTCTGAGGCTACCCCCACCAGACCCAACTACGGCTTCATCGGCTGGGCTTATGAAGACGGCACCGCTTTCTCCGCTGACGATATCATGCCCAACACCGGCATAACCCTTTACGCTCAGTGGGAAGCTAACAGCTACCTTGTAACCTTCACCGCAGGCGAAGGCGGCAGCCTCAGCGGCGACACCTCTGTTGTTGCTCCCTTCGGTGCAGCACTTGCCGATATACTTCCTACCCCCGTTGCAGACTATGGCTACGTTTTCAACGGTTGGAGCCCTGCGCTCACCGAAACTGTTGAAGGCGCTGCTTCCTATACAGCAACCTTCGTTAAGGACCCCTCCTTGTGGCACACCGTTCGCTTCGTAGCAGGCATGGGCGGCACCCTGGAAGGCACCACCGTATATGCAGAAGTGCTCAACGGTACCGCAATGGCTACCTTGGCGCTTCCCACCCCCGTAGCTGCTGAAGGCTATGCCTTCACCGGCTGGAGCCCTGCACTTCCCACCACCGTTACCGAAAACCTCACCATCACCGCAACCTTCGATAACGGCTACACCATGGGCTTTGACATAACCGAAGCAATCTATGATCCCGCAACCGGCAAGCTCACCGTTAAGGGTGACGTTCCCTACGCCCAGGATCAGTGGAACATAGCGCTCTTCGTTTACGCTGACGTAACCGATACAAGCGCAATCACCGGCGCAAGCCTTATAAAGACCTATAGCTCCGTATATTCCGCAATCAAGGCAGAAGACGGTAGCTTCGAAGCTTCCTTCGACGTGTACGAAGCAGGCATGAACGGCAACGTATACGTATACGGCAAGTACGTTGAAGTTCCCAGCGAAGCAGACGCTGAAAGGGTAAAGACCTACCTGTACTTCAACAAGAACGCAACCGACGCAGTGGACGGCGCAACCACCGAAGCCCTCGTTTATATAAATGACGAGATTATACCTGCGCTCACCACCGACCAACCTACCAGAGAAAACTATGACTTCGTTGCATGGCGTGCAGACGCCGCAGGCAGCGAGATAGCCGCAGGCACCCTTATGACCGCCGCAGGCTACACCGCATACGCCGAATGGGACGAGCATGCAAACTACACCGTAAGGTTCAAGGCAAGCGTTGGCGGTTACCTCAGTGGTACCGTACTTTACAACAACGTTTACGTTGGCACCGCATGGAGCGAGATTACCGTTCCTACCCCCGTTGCACGTGACGGCTACACCTTCATCGGTTGGACTCCTTCCTTCCCCGAAACCGTAGAAGGCGACCTTACCTTCACCGCAAACTTCGCAACCGATTACGAGATGGCTTTCGATATAACCGAAGCTATCTATGACCCCGCAACCTCCACCCTTACCGTTAAGGGTAGCGTTCCCTACGTTCAGGATCAGTGGAACATTGCTCTCTTCGTTTACAGCGACGTAACCGACGTTAGCGATATCACCTCTGCAAACCTTATAAGAACCTATAACGCAGTATATAGTGATATCAAGTCCGGCACTGACACTTTCGAAGCAAGCTTCGACGTGTACAAGGCGGGGCTTACGGGTGATGTCTACGTAAGCGGCAAGTACGTAGAAGTAGCAAGCGTTATTGATAACGAACGTGTAAAGACCTACCTGTACTTCGACAAGAACGCAACCGACGCAGTAGACGGCGCAACCACCGAAACCCTCGTATATATCAATGACGAGATCATCCCCGCACTTACCGATGACGAACCTACCAGAGAAAATTATGACTTCGTTGCATGGCGTGCTGACGCCGCAGGCAGCGAGATAGCCGCAGGCACCCTTATGACCGCCGCAGGCTACACCGCATACGCCGAATGGAACGAGCATGCAAACTACACCGTTAAGTTTACCGCAGGCGAGGGCGGCTACCTCAACGGCACCGTTATATATAATAAGGTATATACCGGCACCGCTTGGAGCGAGATTGCCGTTCCTACTCCCGTTGCTCAAACGGGCTACACCTTCGTGGGTTGGACTCCTTCCTTCCCCGCAACGGTTGACAGTGACCTCACCTTCACCGCAACCTTCGAAAAAGAATACGATATGCCCTTCGATATAACCGAGGCTGTTTATGATCCTGCAACCGGCAACCTTACCGTAGAAGGCTATGCCGAAAACGCTCAGGACCAGTGGAACATCACCTTCATGGTACAAGCAAACGTTAACGATGCGGCTAACGTAACCAACGCTACCACCGTCAGAACCTACACCGTTGTATACGGCGACGTTAAGGACGGCACCGATACCTTCAAGGCTACCTTTAGTGTTAACGAAGCAAGCCTTGCCGGCAACGTATACGTATACGGCAAGTACGTAGAAGTTGTAAGCACCCCCGATGCAGAACGTGTAAAGACCTATCTGTACTTCGACAAGAACGCAGATGATGCAATAGACGGCGCAACTACCGAAACCCTCGTATATATAAATGACGAGGTTATCCCCGCCCTCACCACCGACAAGCCTACCAGACCCGGCCACGGCTTTGTAGCTTGGAGAGCTGACGCCGCAGGTACCGAGATTGCTGCAGGCACCGTAATGCCTGCAGGCGGCTACACCGCATACGCAGAATGGGAAAGAAACGAATTCACCGTAACCTTCGTAGATTGGAACGATGACCAAATAGACGAAGTAACGGTAAAATACGGCGAAGCAGCAGTTTCCCCTGCAGATCCCGAACGTGAAGGCTACACCTTCATCGGCTGGGATAAG
>JAZUNS010000093.1:0-14443 GCA_045604285.1 Eubacteriales bacterium | reverse complement strand
AAAAGTCGGGAAATTCTTCCCGACTTTTCTGCGTTTTATCATATTTTTCGTTCAAAACAAACCTCGGCTCACAGTACTTAGTACAGTTCTCGCCTCGGTTTGTTTCGTCTGCACTCTTTCTCAGTACTCTGCCAGGTTTTTTTGAAAACAGCTTTCCGAATATAGTGCGCACCGGGGGCCGGATAAAGAAAAGCTGTGTAAACAGCGCAAAGGGAAAATTGCAGCAAACAAGCTTAAACCAGTTGGCAAGCAGGGTAAAGATATCAAATCCGCTGTAGTAGGGGTAATAAATAAAAGCACCACCGCCCATATAGGGAACAGCTTTTTTCAAAAAAAGTCAATTGCCTTGCAGCAAGCATCTTGCGCTGTGGCGAAAAATGTGGTATTATGACACAAAGGAGTGAATTTATGAAGGTTTTATCGGATTTTATCAAGGCGATAATGGCGGGCTTTTGCATAGGCGTGGGCGGTACCGTGTACCTAAGCCTTATTCCCGACCATAAGCCTCTGGGCGCATTTCTGTTTGCAATAGGTCTGTTTTTAATATTCTGCTACGGCTTTAACCTGTTTACGGGCAAGGTGGGCTTTGTTTTTGAAGAAGGGCTTAGGTTTATACCCACTTTAATCGTAATATGGCTGGGCAATCTTGCAGGCACCTTCGGCGTGGGGCTTGCCCTTGCAAGGCTTACCCGTCCCGCCGTTTCCGAAAAGCTTGTAAGCGGCGCAAAGGCACTGTGCCAGGCGAAGCTGCAGGACGATTTGCTATCTGTTTTCGTGCTGGCTATATTCTGCGGCTTTTTGATGTTTGTTGCCGCCGATAACTACAAAAACGGCAAGGACCCCCTGCAAAAGCATATTGCAACCTTCCTGCCCGTTGCCGTGTTTATCCTTGCGGGCTTTGAGCATTGCGTGGCAAATATGTACTATTTTGCCGTAGCAGGGGAATTTAGCGGGAAAATGCTTTTGTATCTGGCGGTTATGACCGGCGGTAACGCTTGCGGCTCTTTTATAGTTCCGCTGGCAAAAAAGGCGTTTTATACCGGCAAGGAAAAGACCCACAAAAAGAAAAAATAAGATTTTTCGGCAAAGCCCTTTGGCATTTGCCGATTTTCTTTTTGCCGCCGTACCGTTTTAAACTTTGTGTTGATTATTGTCGCAATTTGTGTTATACTAAACTAAGAATATTGTACCTTGGAGTGGTATTATGAGAATAATTACAGGCAAAGCAAGAGGCGCACGCCTTACCACCCTGCCGGGGGATGACACCAGACCCACGGCGGAAAGGGTTAAGGAAGCCATGTTTTCTGCAATACAGTTTAATATAGAGGGCAGGCGGGTGCTGGATCTGTTCGGCGGCAGCGGCCAGCTTGCGTTGGAGGCTTTAAGCCGTGGGGCGGAAAGCGCCGTAATTGTGGACAGCAACCGCAAGGCGGCAGAGATAATACGTGCCAACAGCATAAAGGCTAATCTTTTCGATTGCTGTAAAACCGTTTGCGCCGACTGGCGTGATTTTATAAAGACCAACGCAGGCCGTGACCAATTTAACCTTGTGTTTCTTGACCCACCCTATAAGGACGGTTTCCTTGACGAGGTTATAAAGCGTGTTGGTGCGGCGGGGCTTTTGGCAGACGGTGCCATTATTGTTTGCGAAAGCGCCGAAAGCGGCATACCTTTGCCGCCGGACGGCTACACGGCAAAGCTTTACCGCTACGGCAAAACCTACGTTACTATCCTCAAATCGGAGGCTGACGTTATATGAAAGCTCTTTGTGCAGGCAGCTTTGACCCCGTAACCGTGGGGCATTACGATTTTATCAGCCGTGCCGCCGCCATGTTTGACGGCGTTGTGGTTGCCGTTACCAATAATACCGAAAAGCGCTATATGTTCACCCATCAACAGCGCATAGCTTTTGTAAAGCAGGCCTTTGCCGCCTTTGATAACGTAACGGTGGTATCCTCTGACGGGTGGACGGCAGACCTTGTAAAGGAAAACGGTGCCGATGTTATAGTAAAGGGCATCCGCGGCAGCGGCGATTTGGAATACGAAAGGCTTATTGCCACGGTTAACAGGGAAATTACCGGGGTAGAAACCTTGTTTTTGCCCTGCAACCCACAGTTTGTGGATATAAGCTCTACCGCCGTGCGAGAGATGATAAAATACGGCAAGGACTTTGGGCGCTTTTTGCCCAAGGGTGTGGAGATAGATAAAAGGGAGGATTAACCCTATGAAAAAGCGTATAGTGCTTATTGCGTGTGCCGTGGTGTGTCTTGCGGCGTTCTGCCTTAACGCCTTTATAATAAGCGTTGCCGACCAAACGGCAAGGGAGTACGATGCCGTAGCCGCCCTAAGCAGCAGCGGCGATAAGCTTAACGTGGCGGTAGCCGCTATATACAAGCGGGCGGGGGACGTGGTCTTGTCCTTGCCCCATGCGGGTATGACCCTTACCCAAACCGCAATAATGAAGCATTTTGCAGGGGATGACGATGCCCTGCAGTACCTTAATACCAAGGCAGACGATCAACTTGCCAACGCCTATGCCGCCATGGACGCCATCCTTGCGGATTTTGATAAGGTTCTTAGCAGGTACGCCGTGCCTACGGGCAGCAGCTTCCGTACCAAAAGGGCAGAGCTGGCAACCCTGTTTTCCGGTCTTAAAAGCTCTAATAACGAGCTTATCAAGCGCACCCGCACCTTTTTAAGCTATTCGGATAGCGGCTACGACAGCTACTATACCGCATATTGCGAGCAGCTACAGGCGGTTTCCGATAAGTTTGAGCAGGCATCCACCCAAATAGGTAACGAGTATGACGCCCTTATAAGCGACCTGCTTGGCAGCGATTACTCTATGGTTGCATAACAAAAGGCGGAGGTTTATTTTATGGCAAAAGGCGAAGCCGAAAAGAAAAAGCGCCGCCGCAGATTTGGCGACCGCAAGGACGGCAGAAAGGTGCGCACCCTTTGTCCCATTAACTACGTTTCACCCTATATCATGCCGGATAGGGACAGCGCCTCTAACTTTATAGAAGATAGGTTTGACACCGCCAAGGTGGACGAATATATCCTTAAAAAGCGTGCCCAAGGTCTTAAGGGCTTTGGCATACTTCACGTGTTTATTGCCATTTATATACGTGTGGTATCCCAGCGTCCGGGCATAAACCGCTTTATTAACCGACAAAAGATTTTTGCCAGAAACGATATACAAATAATGTTTGTGGTAAAAAAAGAGCTTAGCCTTAACGCCCAGGAAACCGTGGTAAAGGTAATGCCAAAGCCCGATTTTACCGCCGACCAGGTTTACGATATGGTAAACAAGGTGGTGGCAGAGAACAGAGAATCGGAGGAGGGAAGCGCCTTTGACGCCGTTGCCAAGGCGTTGCACTACATACCCGGTCTGTTGCTTAAGTTTTTGGTGTGGGTGCTTAAAACCATGGATTATTTCGGTTGCCTGCCCAAGTTTTTGCTTAAGGTAAGCCCTTTCCACGGGTCTATGTTTATCACCTCCATGGGTTCCTTGGGTATCCCGCCCATATACCACCATCTTTACGATTTCGGCAACGTGCCTGTGTTTATCTCCTACGGCGCCAAGTATAAGGAAAACCTTATTAACGATGCAGGCAAGGTGGAAAAGCACGGCTATATAGATTACAAAATGGTTACGGATGAAAGGATCTGCGACGGTCACTATTACGCCTCGGCGCTTAAGCTTATCCGTTATTATTTGCAAAACCCCTCTTTGCTGGACTACCCGCCGGAAACGGTTGTGGAGGATATAGATTAAAAAAGCTCTTGACAAGCGGGTATAATCGGTGTATAATCGGTTACACTAAGTTGCGGACGATAAAGGTCCGACGGAACAATTAAAAAACGGGGTGCTTGGTGCTGTATTGCATCGGGCTGAGAGATACCCATTGAACCTGAACGGATAATGCCGGCGTAGGGATATAATGCAGGGGTTTTCCCCTTTGCTTGTGCTTTTTAAGAGCCCTCGGCGTTTTTGCGTCCGTGGGCTTCTTTTGTTTTTCGCAACGGAGAATACTATTTTTTAAGGAGGTTTTTCCAAGGTGAAAAACAACAAACATTTAAGAACCCTTTGCGAAGCGGCTATTATGATAGCCCTTGCAGTGGTTCTAAGCCTGCTTCGTTTCCCGCCCTTCCGCATCGATTTGTGGGGGCAGGGCGGCTCTATCGACTTTGTAATGGTGCCGATCATCGTTTTGGCGTGGCGCCGCGGCGTTAAGTGGGCAATACCTGCGGGTCTGGTATTCGGGCTTATAAAGTGCCTGCTTTCCGACGGCATCGGCTGGGGCTTGCCCTCCATACTGTTGGACTACGTCCTTGCTTACGGCGCAGTAGGCGTTGCGGGGATATTTAAGGATAAAAAATACGGCTTGGTGCTGGGGTCTGTGGTTGGCTCTGTTGCACGCTTTATTATCCACTTTATCTCCGGCGTTACCATTTACAAGCTTGCCGTTGGCGATACGGCAGAGATTTTCGGTATGACCTTCGGCGGCGATGCCGCAACCCTTTATTCCGTGGTATATAACGGCGGCTATATGCTGGGCAACCTTATACTTGCGGTAATAGTAAGCGTTTTGCTGTACAAGCCCTTGCAAAAGCTTCCCAAGTAGAATTAAAACTGCGCCCCCTGCGTATAATGTGGCGGAGGCGGTTTATATGGTTGCAAATTTGCAAAATATGTTTTTAAAAGCCTTTGGCATTGCCACCCTTGTTTTTGCGGGGCTGTGCCTTGCCAAAAGGTTTACAGGTGCCGTCCCCGGCAAAGCGGGGGCGGCACTTTGCGCTTTGCGGGGTGCTCTTTGCTACGGGTTTTTTCAGCTTTTGCAAAACCTTACGTTTTTTGCCGCCTACGCTTTTTACGTTAAGCAGGGGGTAGAGCTTAGCTTTTCCGACCTGGGCGTGGCGTGTACCGCCGTGTCGGTGGTGGCGTTCTTTTTGCTGTGGCGGCTGGGCGGCTTGGACAAAAGCCCCCTGTCCCTTATCCCGGCGGCGGTATACAGCGGCTTTTTGGTGTATAAATTTGCGGCGGCACCGTCGGGGCTGGGCTTTTTCGGATACCTGCTGTACAACCCCATGTTTGGCTTTATAGGCAACGCCCTGCAGGGCACAAAGCGTCTTCTTGCGGTGTGCAGCGCCCTTTTGCCCTTTGCCTGCGCCGCCCTTGGCAGGGGACTTGCCGTTAAAAGGATTGACAAAGGTGCAAAGCTGTGGCATAATTAAAGGGGAGAAACAGACGGAGGACGTATATGAAAAAAATAATTGCAATACTCACTGCGCTTGCCCTTGGGTTATCCTTCGGTGCCTGCGCTGACGAAAACGAAAACAGCACGTCGGACCTGACTTCCGAGCAAAGCACCTGGGAGGAAACCACCGAAGATGCCACCTCTGAGGAAAGCGTTGACGTACCCGGCGTGGGCGAGCTTGAAAACATAAGCCAATATATAAAGCTTGGTGCGTGGAAGGGCATTAACGTTGCCGAGAAAAAAGAAGTAACCGACAAGATAATAGAAAGCATTAAAAACGAAAAATATCTTAAAGAGTATGCCGAGGAAGAGGACAAGGGCGCCCCTGCCGAAAACGGCGACAAGGTGGTTATAGACTATAAGGGCTACCTTGTTGAGACTAACGAGGCGTTTGAAGGCGGCGAGGCTAAGGACGTTCCCGTTACCTTGGGCAGCGGCGGCTACGTTGACGGGTTTGAATCGGGCATAGTGGGCCACAGCGCAGGCGAAAGCTTTGATATCTACCTTACCTTCCCCGAGGAGTATCACGAGGGGCTTAAGGGCAAGGAGGTAAGGTTTGCCATCACCCTTGATTCCGTTAAGGTAAGCGTTTTCCCCCAGGTGGATGCCGAGCTTGCCAAAAAGCTGGGCTTTGACAGCGTAGAGGCCTTTGATAAGGCGGTGCTTAAGGATGCGGAGCATAGCGTGTACGTTGAAAATATGACCACCGTTTGGAGCGCCGTTATCGAAGACGCCGAGGTGTTAGAGTATCCCAAGGCGCAGTTTGACGACTACGTTAAGTATTTTGTAGACTATAACGTATCCAAATACAAATATTACGCCACCATGTACGGTGTGGAGCTTAAAGAGTACCTCAGTGCCATGAGCATGACGGAGGAAGAATTTTACGCCGACCTTAATGAAAAAGGTACGGAATACGCCAAGGGCGCACTTAAGGAGCAGCTTACCATGTACGCCGTGGCAGATGCGGCGTTTAACCGTGAGGTAAGCGACGAGGAGTTTGAACAGCGTGTAGAGGAATACGCCGAAGAAAACAGCACCACCGTAGATGCGCTTATGAAGCAATACAAAAAAGAAGGTCTTATGGAAAACATACTGTGGGATAAGGTTATGGTATACCTTTACGATAACGCCGTGTTTGGTGCCGTAACCGAATAAGCCCTTTTAAGAAGGAGCCTGTAAATTTATGAAAAAATATTTTGTAATTGTTATGGCGTTTATTCTTTTGGCAACTTCAATATGCGGTTGCGACGGCACTGCCGACGATAACAGCGCCGCCGAAAGCATTGCAGACTACGGCATAGGCGACGTGGTTGCAGGGGCAGAGCTTGACAGAACCGCCGTATACTCCACCTTTAGCGAGGAGCAAAGGGCAGCCCTTGTTGCCGCAGGGGAAAAGCAGGGCATAACCGTTACCTTCGGTGATGACGGCAGCACGGTTTTTGCCTATAACGACGGCAGCAAGGTTATAACCCAGCATTCCGACGGCACCGTTTCCTACCGTGACGGCGACGCAGACGAAAGCGCCACGGCACAGCTTAACGATTCCTGGCCCCAAAATCAATACACCGCAAAGCTGCCCGTGCCGGAGCTTAAGGTAGGCTCAAGCTCTGAGATAAACGGTAAGTTTACCGTTATCTTTGACGACGCAGACAAAGCGGGTGCCTCTGCCTACGTTCAAAGCCTTAAGGATGCGGGCTTTACCGCAGAGGCGGAAGAAAAGGATACCCCCGCCGTTTACAGCTACGAGGCTACAGACGCTCAAGGCAACGGCGTTAAGCTTATTTTTGTGGGCGGCAGCTGTACCGTAAGCATAACTCTTGCCGATTAAAAAGACGCACAAGTTAAAACAAAAGGGCAAAAAACTATTGACAAAACAAAAATATCGGTATATAATAATGCTATGATTTTATCCTTATTAGTAGGGAGATAATTTTGCGCCCTTTGCGCTTAGTATAAAAGGTGATTAGGTATGAAAAGATTTACGGTGCTTATACTTAGCTTAGCAATCCTTGCGGCGTCGTTTTCCGTGTCTTTTACGGCTTCCGCTTATACGCAAGAGGATTTGCTTGAAGAGTTTAAAACCATCCCCGCATCCCATTGGGTTCTTGCGGATATAGAAAACCTCTCCCGCTCTATGCGTTTGACTGATGAGCAGTGCGATGCACTTTGGCCCATCCTGCAGGAGGTTAAGGCTTTGGTACCCGAGGATAACGGCCCCTCCGTTTATCACGGCAGCAACCACGGCAATACCGGCAGGGCGTATTCGGCAGAGGTCGTAGCCAAGGTTTTGGATTACATCCGTGAGGCTTGCAAGATTACCGGTTGTACCTTCGTTAAGTCCTTGGTTCCCAACCCCACTCACGATATAGATATCGTATTTAAGCTTTACGATAACGAAGGCAAGCTTATTTTTGAATATGACGGCGACTTGATTCAGCAGACCGGCAGTGCCGAGGGCGAGGGCAGCAGCTCTGCTTCTCCTTGGTTTTTGTACGGCGGCGTAGCCATGCTTGCAGTTGCGGGCGTTGGCGGCGTTGTTGCAGGCAAGCGTTTCCGTGGTAATAAAGCGGTAGCGTAAATTTCCCCGTGCCGCGGCAGTTTTTTAACAAAAGCGGAGTTAAGCTATGAACGGTTATTACAATTATATAAGGGAAAGTAAGGGTGCAGTAGCAAAGCGCAGAGCGGTGCTTCTTGCACCTTTTGTTTTTTTTCTGTTGGCTGTGGTGCTTTTGTCCTTGTTCCTTCTGGACGTTTTCGTTTTCGATAACCCCTATTGGACCACGGTATACACTCAGGAGACCGCCGACACAAACTATAATTCCATAAACTATATCAGCAAAGAAAAGGTGCAGCGCCCCGTAGAGCCCCAAATTGCCGATGACGACGTTTCCGTTGCTCCGCCGGTGTTAACCCCCGTTGTACCCGAAACGCCCGAGGAGGAAAAGCCCTTCAGTTATCTGGAAGAGCTTCCGCCCCTTGCGGATAACGCCTATATTTCCGGCAGCTCGGTAGGCGGCTTTTCTCTGGGCGATATGTGGGCAACCATGTCCGTTCACGGTGACCCGCTGGTGGAGGATATCCCCGTTTACCAGGGGGATAATACTTCTATCCTTTCCCGGGGCATCGGGCATTTGTACGGCTCCTCCTTCCCCGGCGAGGGTGGCGTTTGCGTGCTTGCCGCCCACGTAAGCGGCAAGGCGGGCTATTTTGGTAACCTGGCGGATACCGCACTTTATAAAACCGGCACCCAAATAAAAATAGATACCTCCTACGGCGTGTACGTGTACGAGGTTCTCCATACCGAAATTTTAGATTATACAGACGAAAAATACGTGCGTAAATACAGCTACGAGCATGGAGAGATAATCAATCTTTACGATAACCTTATCAAAGAGTTTGACGCCGACGAGCTGCTTGCCATGTATACCTGCTATCCTGCGGGTACCTCCTTCCGTACCCAGCGCTATTTTGTAATTGCACGCCGTATTTACGGCTATAGCTGGAGGTGACGTCTATGAAAACAACGCCCCTTGCTTTGCGGGTTACGGCGGCTGTTTTTGCCTGCCTTTTGGTAATCCTCTCCGCCGTGCTGTTTACGGTACACCTGTGCTTCCTTAACGAGGATAACTATATTAAAGCCATACTTACCGAGGATTTTTATGACGAGGTTGCCCTTGCCCGCGCCCAAAGGCTGGAGGACCTTGGCACTATGATGGAGCTTGACAGCGCCGTTTTTGATAAGTATATCTCCGAGGCGGAGTGTAAAGAGCTGGCAGGCAACTACGTGCGTGCTTTGGTGTCCGACCTGCTTAACAATACCAATACCGCCGCAGATATAAAGTTTACCTCCAAGCCTTTGCTTGACTATATAAAGGCAGACTATGCGGATTACGATTTTACCGAGTCCGGCTACCCCACGTCCGATAAAGCGGCAGAGGCAGCCTACGGCATGGTGTGCAACCAAATCAACGCCGCAGTTCTGTTCGTGCCGGAAACCATCCGCACCAACCTTAGCGGTGCATCAAGACTGCTTGA
Organism: Eubacteriales bacterium; assembly: GCA_045604285.1. Lineage (GTDB taxonomy): Bacteria > Bacillota > Clostridia > Oscillospirales > CAG-382 > SIG636. The sequence continues at coordinate 5,144 of JAZUNS010000093.1, read as the reverse complement.
GCTGCTGTCGCGCTTCACCGCCTTTTGGTGGGCGCCCCTGGTGCTTGCCGTAGGGCTTTACGCAATAGTGGTTTTCACTGCAGAAACGCCCGCAGGCGGAAGATTTGGCGCCTCGGCATCCTTCTGGTGCGCCTCGGTTGTTTGCTTTGTACCCGTTGTAATTTTGTTTTTCGGCAGCGACCTGCAGTATCTTGAATTCGACCGCAATGTGCTGTATTGCTTTATAAGCGGCTGTATAAAAGCCGTAAGGGGCAACGCCCTGATGATAAACGGCGTATTCTTTGCAGGCGCTTCTATCTGCCTTACGGTAACGGGGCTTATGGCAACCGCACCCCGTACCCTTATAGTGCCCGAGCCTGCCGTTGCGGCAGACGCCTACAGTGGGGAGGACGAAGATGAGCGTGCATGACGGCCACAGAGGAAGGCTTAAAGAACGATACGTAAAAGAGGGCGGCAAAGCTTTTGCCGCCCATAATTTGCTGGAGCTGTTATTGTTTTACGCCATCCCCCGCAGGGATACTAACGTAACCGCCCACAAGCTTTTAAAACGGTTCGGTACGGTGGACGCCGTTCTGACCGCCTCGGTAGAGGAGCTGTGCGAGGTTGATGGTATAAGCGAAAACTCCGCCACCCTTATCCGCCTTGCGGGTGAGCTTGGCCAGCGCTTTTGCCGGGACAAAACCTTGGATGCCGTAAGATTTTACTCCTACGACGATATAGGCAGGTTCCTTACCAATCAGTTTCTTACCGCCTCTCACGAACGGGTGGTTGCCCTGTATCTGGATGCGGTGGGCAGGCTTAAAAAGCTGTCGGTGATTTGCGAGGGCAACGTAAACTCGGTTAAGTTTGACGTGCGTGATATTGCCGCTGCCGCCATGGCGATAGACGCCTGCGCAGTAGTGGTTGCCCATAACCATCCGGGCGGCTCGCCCTTGCCTTCGTCGGACGATCTGGACACCACCAAAAACCTTAAAAACGTGCTTTCAATTGCGGGCATAGAGCTTATCGACCACTATATTATTGCCGAGGACGGCTATTGCCGCATAATCAGCGAGTGCCTAAGCAATGAAGAAAAATCCCAAGGGGTAAAGCAAGGCTTTGCCTTTAAAGAAACAACCGAATATTTCAACCCTAACGGACAATAGCCCTTGCATAAAAAATAAAGCTTGTGATAAGAGTTAAACCTCTTTATCACAAGCTTTTTATATTATTCTTCCCAGTTGTGCCAAACGTTTTGAACGTCGTCGTTATCCTCAAGGGCGTCAAGCAGCTTGCGCATTTTTAAAAGCTGCTCATCCTCGGTAAGGGTAACGTAGTTTTGGGGTACCTTTTCTGCCTGGGCGGAAATGTAGGTGTAGCCAAGCTTTTCAAGGGCTTCGGCAACTTCGCCCACAACGGCAGGCTCGGTATATATCTCAAACACTTCACCCTCGTTAGACATATCCTCGGCGCCGCATTCAATAATATCTTCAAACAGCTTATCCTCGTCAATGTCCTCAGATTCTATAACTATAACGCCCTTATTGTCAAACATAAAGGATACGCAGCCCGTGGTGCCCATGTTGCCGCCAAACTTATCAAAATAGTGGCGCACGTCGGCGCTGGTACGGTTGCGGTTATCGGTAAGGGTCTCAACTATAACGGCAACGCCGCCAATGCCGTAGCCCTCGTAAACTATCTCGTCATAGTTGCCGCCGTCGCCGCCGGCAGCCTTTTTAATAATACGGTCGATATTATCGTTAGGCACGTTGTTTGCCTTTGCCTTTATTATCAGATCCCTAAGCTTAGAGTTGCTTGTGGGGTCAGCGCCGCCTTCTTTAACGGCAACGGATATTTCCTTACCTATCTTTGTAAAGACTTTTGCCTTCTGGGCATCGGTCTTTTCCTTCTTGTGCTTTATATTGTTCCATTTGGAATGTCCTGACATGGTCTGTATCCTCCTTAGGTTATATTTCTTCGGTGCGCTTCATGCCAAGCAGGTCAAGGCACTTGCCAAGAACGTGCTTTGCCATGGCGGTAAGCTGCAGGCGGAACGCCTTTGCCTCACCCTCTGCCTTAAGAATGGTGCAGTTGTGGTAAAACAGGTTATATGCGGCGCAAAGCTCAAGGGCATAGCGGGCTATAACGCAGGGCTCGTGGTCGTCAAGTGCGGCAAGCACCTTATCGGGAAAACTGCAAAGCAACTTGATAAGTGCGCTTTCCTCACTACCTGCACAGTAGCCTTCAAAGCCGCCTGCCTCGCCCTCTGCCTTGCGAAGGATGCTGGCGGTGCGGGCGTAGGTGTACTGAACGTAGGGGCCGGTGTTGCCGTCAAAGCTAAGGGCTTCCTCCCAAACAAAGTTGGTGTCCTTAATTCTGCCGTCCCTCAATGCGCCGAAAACTATGGCGCCAACGCCAACCGCTTCTGCGGTGCCGCGCTTGTCCTTAAGGTCAGAGTTCTTTTCTTCTATAATCTTTTCTGCCTTGGCAATAGCCTCTGCAAACAAATCGTCCAGCAGTATTACGTTGCCCGTGCGGGACGCCAGCTTTTCGCCGTTAACGCTCATGGTGCCGTAGGGTACGTGCACCAAATCCTTAGCCCAATCGTAGCCCATAAGCTCTATAACCTTAAAATACTGAGCAAAATGCAGGCTTTGACCTGCAGAGGTAACGTAAACGCACTTGTAAAAATCGTAGTTGTTCTTGCGCCATATAGCCGCCGTAATATCACGGGTGGCGTAAAGGGTAGAGCCATCCTTCTTCAAAATAATGGCGGGGGGCATATCGTAGTCATCCAGACGAACTATAGATGCGCCGTCATCCACTACAAGCAAGCCCTTTTCCTTAAGCTCTTCCACTATGGCGTCCATCTTATCGTTATAAAAGCTTTCGCCGTTGTAGCTGTCAAACTCTATGCCCAACAGCTCGTAGGTACGCATATATTCCTTAAGGCTTATTTCCTTAAAGCTTTGCCAAATGGAAATATATTCCTCGTCCAGGGTTTCAAGCTTGGCAAAGGCTGCACGTGCCTCATCGTTAAGGCTGTCATCCTTTTCTGCCTCGGCAGAGAAACGAACGTATATATCCACCAGCTCGCTTATGCCGCGTTCCTTAACCTTTTCCGCACTGCTCCATTTTTTGTAGGCAACTATAAGCTTGCCAAACTGGGTGCCCCAGTCGCCAAGATGGTTTATGCCCACGGTGGTATAGCCGCAAAAATCATAAAGGTTTTTAAGGCAGCCGCCAATAGCCGTAGTGCCCAAATGCCCCACGTGGAAGCGCTTTGCAATGTTGGGGGATGAAAAGTCCAGGCATACGGTCTTGCCCTTGCCCACTTGGGAAGAACCAAAGTTTTCCGCAGCGGCTATCCGCATCAGCGCCTTAACGTAAAAGGCGGGGGCAAGGTAAAAGTTAAGGTATCCGCCTGCGGCGTCTATCTTTTCAACAGCTTCAATTTTGCCGTCAAGTGCCTCTTTAAGCTGGGCGGCAATCATGGGCGGCGCACAGCGAAGCGCCATGCTGAAGCGGAAACAGGGCAGGGAAAGGTCGCCGTACTTTACGTCGGCAGGGGTCTCCAAAAGGCCTGCTATATCCGCAACCTCGGCACCCTTGGATTTGAGGACTTCCTCCACCAGGGCGGCGATAGCGTTTTTTACTGTATACATAAATTAACTCCTGATAAATCCCAAAAAAAAGAAAACGGCACGGCGGCAGCCGAAACAGGATGCCACCGCACCGATAAAAGACGGGATAATATATTTGTTTTGAAAAAAACTTATCTCTTGCTGAACTGAGAAGCTCTTCTTGCAGCTTTGAGACCGTACTTCTTTCTTTCCTTCATTCTGGGGTCACGGGTGAGGAAGCCGGCCTTCTTAAGAAGGGGACGGTATTCTTCGTTAGCCTGAAGAAGTGCGCGGGAGATGCCGTGTCTGATAGCGCCTGCCTGACCGGAAACGCCGCCGCCGTTAACGGAAACAACAACGTCAAACTTGCCTTCGGTAGAGGTAACGCCAAAAGGCTGACGAACGACCAGCTTAAGAGTATCAAGACCAAAGTAATCGTCAATATCTCTCTTGTTGATGGTAATAGCGCCGGAGCCGGGTATAAGACGAACACGTGCTACAGAATACTTTCTTCTGCCTGTGCCGTAAAAATAAGGTTTCTTAGGTGTATACATATCTTATAGTCCTTCCTTTCCTTTACTTAACCTCAACAGCGATAGGAGCCTGAGCCTGCTGCTTATGCTCACCGTTCTTGTAAACAAGAAGTCTGGTAAGGCTTGCAGAGCCTATCTTGTTCTTGGGGAGCATGCCCTTAACTGCAAGGGAAACAGCCATTTCGGGCTTGTTTGCCATAAGGGTGCGGTACTGGGTAGCCTTAAGGCCGCCTACGTAACCGCTGTGACGGTAGTAGTATTTTTGGTCAAGCTTCTTACCGGTAAGAACTATCTGAGAAGCGTTGATAACTATAACACAGTCACCACAATCAACGTGGGGAGTGTATTCAGGCTTATGCTTGCCGTTGAGGATAGTAGCTGCAAGAACTGCAACCTTACCAAGAGTCTTGCCGGCTGCATCTATAACATACCACTGACGCTTGATCTCCTCTTTTTTTGCCATAAATGTGGACATAGGGGATTTCCTCCAATAATCAATAATTTGTTTTATCGTTTTGTGATTATAACAGAAAAAATATAAATGTCAATACCTTTTTACAAAAAAATTTAATTTTTCTGCTGTTTTCTCCGTTTTCCTGCGTTTTTGTTGCAAAATGAAAGCTTTAAAATAAAAAATGCAGGCGCAAAGCCTGCATACAGGGTTGACGTGTCAACCCGGCAGAGTGCTGAGAAAGAGCGCAGACAAGACGAACCGAGGCGAAAACTGTACAAAAGTACTGTGAGCCGAGCTTCGATTTGAGCGAAAAATACGATGAATTGCAGAAAAGTCGGGAAAATTTCCCGACTTTTCAACTTTGTTGTAATTGTTTTTTTATGCTTTTCGTGCTCTGTGCCTTTGTCAGCGGTCTGTAATGGCAGGATGCCTGCCATTATCTTCTTATAAAGCTTTTGCAATCTCCACAAGCTGCTTGCGGGAGGAAACACCTAACTTACCGTAGATGTTTTTGTTGTGGAACTTAAGGGTATTTTCCTTTATGTTAAGCTCTGC
>JAZUNS010000092.1:0-2569 GCA_045604285.1 Eubacteriales bacterium | reverse complement strand
CTTTTCAACTTTGTTATAATTGATTTTTTATGTTTTTCGTGTTCTGCGCCTTTGTCAGCGGTCTGAATAGGACTGCCACGGCAGTCCTATTGTATTATTGCATAAAAATACAAGGTGAAATTTGTGTAAATTTCCGAAATTGGGCGTTTTGGGGCCTTAATGAGCACAAAAATCCCTGTTTAGATTGACAAAATTAACTCAAAATGCTATATTGAAGTGTGCATTTTTTACAAAAGCAGGAGGTTTTACAGTGAAAAAATTAGTTAGTATAATCGCTTTAATACTATGTCTTTGTACCATTGTTTCTGCTTTACCGGTAGCTGCAGTTAACGTTGCTCCCACCGATAAAACCGTCAGCGCCGTTAACGCATCACCTACGGTGATACCCGCTTCCTACTCCTACAACGGCTACACCACCTATACCATGGCGGATTCTACCCTGAGATGGGCAGTTGCCAACTCTACCGAGGGCGGCACCACCTGTACCGCCGTGCAGGGCATGAACACGGGCACCACCTACTGCTACGTTGCAAAGCGTAATTCCGACGATACCTATGCGGATATTACCCGTATAAACATGAACACCGGCGACCAGACGGTTATGAACTATTATGCCAGCACCAGCGCCACCAGCTCTTCCGCTTGCAACGTACTTGGCCACGCCAACGAGCTTTCCGTTGTAGGTATTAACGACGTAAACTATCTTTTCTCCTGCACGCTGGTTGCGGGCACTGCCCTCTCCCGTTTGCAGATAAGCGGAACAAAAATTATGTTTACCGGTTATTTTGACCTGGTTACCACCGCCGGTACTTCCGTAAGCACCAGCGCCGTAGCCCACGTTAAGACCACCGCTGATTATATTTATTTTCTTGCCAAGAGAGGCAACGATTTTTACACCTTAAGAATCCCCTGCAATGCTACGGGCGGCACCAAATCCAACCCCACAAAAATAACCATTTATAAAATATTTACCATAGATACCCGCAACGCCGTGTTTGCAAAAAGCAATTCCTCGGCAGGTACCTACGCCGTTGACGATTGGACCAACCAAGGCGTTGGCTACAACAAGACCGAAAAAGTGCTTTACGTACCTATTTGGGACAGCAACACCGACAACCGCAATATTATAATCACCTATAACCTTAGCGATATTGAAAGCATGATGGACGTAACGGCTAACCAATCCAAGCGCTATTACCCCACCAAGACCTCCTTTATGCTTCAGGATACCTCCGTTACCAGCTTTGAGATAGAGTCCGTAGGCTTCAGAACGGGTCAAAGCTCCACCGGCGACCTTAAAATGTATTTTAACATTAACTGCAGCACACTCTCTAAGGAAGGCGTTTACTCCTGCAGCTACACCACCGGCAAGGGTGACTTTACACCCGTTGACGACGGACGCACCCATTGGACTACCAAATACAACGCCAACGGCGGCACCGGCTCTATGAGCAACACCTATCATATAAACGGCATATCCACCAAGCTTAGGTTAAACGCATTTACCCGTAGCGGCTATACCTTTGCAGGCTGGTATCTGACCCGCAGCTCCGATAAAAAATGGCTGTACTTCGATACCGACGGCACTGCAAGATGGTATACCAAGGGGTCCCAGCCGGAAAGCTCTGCACTTGCTCTGTATGAGGACCAACGTAGCTGCTCTAAGCTTTCAAGTGTCGACGGCGACACCGTAACCTGCTACGCCCAGTGGATTCCCTCCAGCACGGGTACTACCACCTTCTACGTTCAGTACGATGCCAACGGCGGCACGGGTACCATGGCAGATACCGCCGTTGTTTACGGTACTTCCACCGCTATAAGAAAGAATACGTTTACAAGAGACGGCTACGTTTTTTGCGGTTGGACCGCTTATCGCCGTGCTACTTCTCAGTGGGCTTATAAGAGCATTTCCGGGCTTTCCGACGTTTGGTTTACCGTCACCGACGACACCACGGGCAATTTCCGCAAGACCTACTCCGACGGTTGCACTATAGCCAAGACCTCCTCTGTAGACAGAAGCATAATAACCTTCTACGCCGCCTGGTCCAGGGTAGCAAACGGAGTTTACCCCTCTACGCTTACCCAAGGCTCGTCCTTTGCTTTGGGCGGCACCGTTGAAAGCACCACGGATATGTACGGAGTTATAGTTCAGGTGCTTGACCCCAGCGGCAGCACCGTTTACGGCAGCTACACGACCAACCCCTATACAAGCACCTTTAACCTTTCCGCCGCTAATGCAAATATAGATTTCAGCAAGCTTGCCGTGGGCAACTATATACTTCAGGTGCAGATCCAAACGGTTAACGGCGCCACTCCCACGTCCCACGTGCTTTTGAGCACCGCCTTTGAGGTAGTTGATCCCGCTACCCTTGCTCTTACGGACACGGCAGCGGCAAAAGGCGTATATTCCCTTGGTGACAAGTATTTCCGCGGGTTTGATATGAACTCGGATGCGGCGGCTATAAAGGCGCTGTTTAAATACGAAATTACCGTTACGGACGCTTCCGGCAACACCGTTGCAGATACCGCCGTTAAGTCGGATCGTAGCCATGTCGTTCTGTGAGCCAAG
>JAZUNS010000091.1:0-19984 GCA_045604285.1 Eubacteriales bacterium | reverse complement strand
TTCGTTCAAAACAAACCTCGGCTCACAGTACTTAGTACAGTTCTCGCCTCGGTTTGTTTCGTCTGCACTCTTTCTCAGTACTCTGCCAGGCTGATGACAAGGTTTGTCATCAGCCTGAGCTGCGACTTATCGCAGCTTTTTTCACAAAACGAATTCTAACTTCTTGAAAATGCAAAAGTTTTATGTTATACTATGATATAGTTATGCGTTGGCTAAAACCGCATCGGTCAAGGTGTTGCAAATAAGGCGGTGACCGTTTTCGGTAGGATGTATACCATCCTTGCAAATCAGCTTGCCGAAGCTGTGAGTTGTAAGGAATGCACCCCTTAGATCCACAAGCTTTGCGCCAAGACTTTTGGCAATATTTTCAACAATACGGCTATAGCTTTCGTGCCAGCGGTAAAGCATATTTTTGTCACCCAACCAATTAAGGATAACGTCATAGTCAAGACCGCGGCTTATCCAATCCATGTAACGGTCGCTTTCCAGCGGAACCAGGTTGGCAACGAAAACTTTTGCACCCATGGATTTAGCGTATTCAACACAATCCTTATATTTGTGTTCAAATTCCTCGTGAGGTACTGCGGCGTTATGTTCTGCCTCGGGCGCATCGGAAATTTCCTTCCAGCGGTGGTCGCAATCGTTGCCGCCGTATTCAAGTATTACCACGTTGTTTTCATCGTATTCGGTAAGCTCTTCTCTTATAACCTTCTCGCCGTAATCAATGGTGGCACCCATTTTGGAAAGGTTAACTACCTCATAGCCCTCACCCTCAAGCTGGCAGTAGTCAGGCTTGCACAGCTTATACTTGCCGATTTCGTCAGAATAGGTTACACCCTTAAGTATAGAATCACCGAATATCAAAACCTTGCTCATACTTATACGCCTCCGATTTTTATCATCGCCGCAAGCTTTGCGGCACAAACGTATTATAAACCCAAGGCGTAAAAAGTACACCCCTTTCGAAGTTTTTGAACTATACTGATTAAAAGCGAGAAAATAGAATTAATTTCGGGCTCTCTACCGAGAGTAGAATTCCTTGGTTTTATGCGGCTTTTCAGCCCCTACCCTAAGTAGAAAGGTATATTATGGACGATATCAGAAAAAACATAGCATCAAACTTAGCCAAGCTAAGAAATAACGCTAAGCTTACCCAAGCGGAGCTGGCAGAAAAATTATCATATTCCGATAAATCTATATCCAAATGGGAAAGGGCGGAATCTGTGCCCGATATTTACGTGCTTCACACCGTTGCGGAAATGTTTGGCGTTACCGTTGACTACCTTTTGGAGCCACACGCACCGGAGGAAAAGGTTACCACCACCAAAGAAGCAAAAAAACGCAACCACTGTATTATAACGCTCATCTCAATACTTAGCTTTTTGCTTCTTATTACCGTTGCCTTTACTTCTATATGGGCAGTTACCGGAACGTTCTCTTGGATTGCATACATTATTGCCATTCCCGTATGCTTTATAATACTTCTGGTATTTAATTCTATCTGGTTTACCAGACGCAACAACCTATTTATAATCAGCGGGCTTATATGGTCTCTTTTGACTGCTATATATTTATCGCTTTTGGTATTCTGCGATAAAAACATTTGGCTTTTGTTTACCATAGGCATACCCGCACAAATCGTTACCGGGCTGTGCTTTGGTATAGTTGGCAGCAGCAAAGCAAAAAAGCTGACTGCCGAAAACAACAAATAATTGGCAAAAAAGCAAAAGAGCAAACGCAAAGGAGTTGGTCCTTACACGTTTGCTCTTGTTTTATTCTTCGTTACCCTTCCAAAGGTCGGCGTAAATACCGCCTGCTTCGATAAGCTGTTTGTGGGTGCCTCTTTCCGAGATACCCTCGTCAGTGATAACGAGTATCTCGTCGGCGTTCTTAACGGTTGTAAGCCTATGAGCAACCACAAGGGTTGTTCTGCCCTTACAAAGCCTGTCAAGGCTTTGTTGAATAAGCTGTTCCGTAGCGTTATCAAGGGCGCTGGTTGCCTCGTCAAGTATCATTACGGGTGGGTTCTTCAAGAAAGCACGGGCTATTGAAATGCGCTGCTTTTGTCCGCCCGAAAGCTTTACGCCACGCTCCCCTACCACAGTATCGTAACCGTTTTCAAGGCCCATAATATAATCGTGGATGTTTGCGTTTTTTGCAGCCTCTTCCACCTCGGCACGGGTGGCGTTGGGCTTGCCGTAAACGATATTATCGTAAATGGTGGAATTGAACAAAAATACGTCCTGCGCCACTATACCTATATTATCCCTAAGGGAATCAAGCTTAATATCCTCTACGTCCACGCCATCCAAAAGAACTGAGCCGCTGTTGGGACAGTAAAATCTTGGGATAAGATGACATATAGTGGTTTTGCCGCCGCCGGAGGGCCCCACTAAAGCCAAGGTTTTGCCCGCCTTAATGGTAAAGCTTAGGTCGTTTAACACAAGCTCGGCATCGCCGTAAGAAAAGCTTACGTTTTTAAACTCTATTTCACCCTTGGCGTTGTCAACGGTTACGGCATCTTCTTTATCCGATTCCGGTTGACAGTCTATAATATCGCAAAATCTTGAAAAGCCAGTCATACCGTTTTGATACTGCTCGATAAACCCGATAAGACGGCGTATGGGAGAAGTAAAAATGTTTATGTACAGAATAAATGCGGTAAACTCGGGCAAATCAATTTTGCCGTAATAGCAGAAAAGACCGCCTGCAAGATACATAACGACCATTAAAAAATCGGTAATGAAGGTTGTGCCGCTATGGAAGGTACCCATAGCCTTGTACATTTCGCAGCGTGCCGCCACAAGCCTTTCGTTTCCTTCGTCAAAGCGCTTGCTTTCCTCTGCACGGCTGTTGTACGCCTTAGAAACACGTATACCGGATACGCTGTTTTCAAGGGCAGCATTAACCTCGCCAACCTCAACCCTGGCGGTAGCGAAGGCTTTAGACATTTTGCGCCTTTGTCTGGCGGCAAAGAATACAAGAATGGGTAAAAAAGCAAAAATTATAAGGGTAAGAGGCATGCACATACGGCTCATCATTATAAAGGAGCCCGCAAGCATAACTATGGAAAGGAAAAGGTCCTCGGGGCCGTGGTGGGCAAGCTCGGAAACGTCCATAAGGTCGTTTATTATGCGGGACATAATGGTGCCGGTTTTGTTGCCGTCGAAGTAAGACAGCGGCAATTTTTGCAGGTGGTTAAAGACGTCCTTACGCATTTGCGCCTGCATACGGACACCCATAACGTGACCGTAATACTGCACAAAGTAGTTTAGCCCCATCTTTACAAGATATATGCCCAAAAGAACGGCAGCAAGAATAATAAGAATTTTTATTTGCCGATTTGGGATATAATCGTTAAGCATAAGTTTTGTGATCTCGGGATAGATCAGATCGCAGGCGGCAAGCAAAAAGGCGCAAAACATATCTGCCGCAAATAGCTTTTTGTGTGGTTTGTAGTAGGAAATAAATCGTTTTATCATCTTGTAATTTTCCGCTTCTGATAGTATAATATTCTTAATACCTAATAATTATAGCAAAAAATTCGGCGTTTACAAGGGTTTAAGGCAAAAAAATCCATAAAATAGGAGGACTGTTTTATATGAAAAGCAAGGGTTTGTCCCTATTGTGTTTATTTATGACGCTTATTGTTTTATCCACCTGCAACGGAGAAACGACTCCGCCCGAAAGCAACGAAGACGGCAGCTCTGAGATAAGCGAGATTTTGCAGGAGGACGTTACGGCAGAATACAGCTACGTTATGGGGCTTAAATCTCTTGTAAAAACGGAAGGTGTACTGCCCTTTAACGGCGTTACGGTAAGCACCGAAAACGCTGCGCTTAAAGCAAGGGCGGAAAAGCTGTTTGATAACGGCAGCACAATTGTTGAATTGGTGCTTGACGAAGACTTTGCCGTTGAAGGTGTAAGCGATTGGCTTTTACCGCAAGCCTATAAGATCGAGGTCGATAAGGGCATAAAGGTTACCGCCGCCACCGAGGTTGGGCTGTATTACGGCGCACATACGGTAAGCTGTTACGCAAAGCTTCAACAATGCATGGAAAAGGGCGTTTACACAGACTGGCCCGACGTTAAAGAGCGCTGCTTGCACTTTGACATAGCCCGTAAATACTTTACCAAAGACCAAATTATAGAGATGATAAACTCTGCGGCTGCACAAAAAATGAACGCGGTAGAGTTGCATTTCAGCGAAAACGAAGGCTTTCGCATACAGTGTGATACAGACCCTGCAATAACCTCGGATAAATATCTTACCAAGGATGAGGTGCGTGAAATACTTGCCGCCGCAAAAGAGGTATACGTAGACATTATCCCCTCCTTTGATTCCCCTGGTCATTTGTTACAGGTATTGAAAGCGCATCCGCAATATTCACTTACGGACGTTGACGGATACAACTCGGCAAAGACCCTGGATATAACCAATCCCGATGCCGTTGCGTATATAAAATCCCTGCTTGACGAATATGCAGAGCTTTTTGCCGAATGCAAAAGCTTTAACATAGGCGGCGACGAAAGCTTTGGCTGGTCAAATATCGGCCGTATGCAATTCAGTGCGTGGAAGATACTTGAGAATCACGCAAAAGCCACCTATGGTGCAGAGGCAAACGCCCACGACGCCTACGTTGGATATCTTAACGATATTGCCGCACACATGATAGACAAGGGCTTTAAGGTAAGGGCCTGGAACGACGGCTTAAGGCGTACCGTGGATCAGGCGGCAGTGGTTGAACCTGACAGCCGCATTGAAATATGCTATTGGTCCAACAACGGTACGTTGCGTGCAGCGGGCGTAAACAGCTTTTTGGAAGCCGACCACAACGTATACAACGTAAACGAAGGATATATGTACTACGTCCTTAAGGAAGGCTTTGATCAACCAAAGGCTACAGAAATATTTAAGGAATGGACAGCAAATATATTCCCCGACTCAAGCGCCGATTACGAGGACGTAGCCAGGGTTGGCAAGCAGCTTCAAGGTGCATACTTCTGTATATGGTGCGACAAGCCCAACACCCAGACCTACGAAGAAATAAAGGAAGGCAGCGGAAGAGCGATGGCAGCCATGGCGGTTAAATCATGGAACTCATCCCCCAATATTGATTACAGCGATTTTGCGGCGCAATTTAACACACTTACAAACCAATAAAGTCAGAACCACCGGTTGAACCGGTGGTTCTGACTTTTACGCTTTCTTTACTGCATTTTTCACAATATTCATAATACCGTCAGCGGTTTCTTTTTCAACGGGCTTCTCCATAACTATGCCGTTTTGAAGTGCCTTGTTATTTTTTACGCTTATGTATACGAAATGCTTGGCAAACTTGATTTCGGTTACTGAGCTGTAGGGAATATCGTGAGCTTCACTTCCCCACTTGACGCTCATATTGTCTTTATAAAAGCTGCAGCTTAAGGTCCCCTCCATGTGTTCTTCGTCAAAAGACATACCGGTAGAAAAGAGTTTTGGCCCTCTTGCTATTACGTACAGCATAAAAAGTGCTGCAACGGAAGTAACTATGCATAAAGTAATATCTTTATTGAAAAAGCCGTAATATACGTCAAATACCGCAATTACCAAAAAAAACATTATGTAAACAACCAGATGCGTGTTACGCAAACTGAACCAATTGCACTTTTTGCAAGCGTAGGCGTACACGGCAGAGCTGGTACGCACAAGCTCGTATAACGGTACCGAGCTTTGTACCTCTGCGGTGTTAAACTCCTGCGTTGGTTGAGAAGCGGGCAAATCCACCTGAACGGTATCGGAAGAGCTTACCGTTTCCGCAGGCTTTACCGCCTCAGCAGGTGCGGCTTTGTTTTTTCTTTTCTTTTTACCCACGATTTTCACTCCTTGATTGCGCCTTTGCCATAAAAGGCTCTGCCTTTATTACAAAGCGCTCGTGATACACCTCACCCACAACGCCCGCTCCGTCGCTTACTACCGCTTTAAAAGCAAGACGGCGGCCGTCTATCTCCTCCAAAGTGCATCTGCAGCTTACGGTCATGCCCACGGGGGTAGGCGCAAGATGCTTAAGCTGCAACACCGTGCCTACGGTAGTGCAGCCATCATCAAGCTTACCTTCCAGGCAAACACAAGCCGTTTTTTCTACCAACGCCGCAAGAGAGGGGGTTGCGAAAACGGGAAGGCTACCGCTACCGACCGTTGCCCCCGTGTTATTATTGTCAACTATTACAGAGCATTCTGCCGTTAAACCTATATTAAGCATTATAAACACCTCGTATATTCAGATGCTTTATTATACAACATTCCTGCTTGATTGTCAAGGAAGGCAAAAAAACATCGGGGCGTTTCCGCCCCGATGACAGGCTGATGACAAACCCTGTCATCAGCTTGGCAGAGTGCTGAGAAAGAGTGCATACGAAACGAACCGAGGCGAAAACTGTACAAAAGTACTGTGAGCCTCGGTTCGTTTTGAACGAAAAAATACGATAAATTGCAGAAAAGTCGGGAAGCTTTCCCGACTTTTCAACTTTTTTGTAATTGATTTTTTTATATTTTTCGTGTTCTGTACCTTTGTCAGCGCTCTGATGGGATGCTCTTTAAGCATCCCATTTTTTATATCAACATGGTATCTTTTGGCAAATTCTCTTCGGTTAAAATCCTTAGATCATCAAATCTGTAATTCCTACATACGTTATAGGCTATATCCATTACGTCTTTTTCTTTTATAAACAGCATTGCGTTTTTTAAATCCCAGCACTTACAAGCAAAGGTGCTGTTGCTTCTTTTAAACTGATCATAAGTTTCAATCATCATGCCTAACTGTTTGTAAGGATATACTGAAAATGATAATTTTTTATAAAACAAACAGCTTCCTAAATAATCATAAAAATTATCAAACCTGTATATGTTGTCAGTAAGACCTTCCATATCGAAAAAGATATATTCTCTTTCAATCTCTTTAATGCAGACTATCCCAAGCTGATCTCTTTGGCGTGAAAAAATATAGCGTACAAATTCTAACGTATCGTATTCGTCTGAAAATTTTATGTATAGCCCTATAACGTTATCTTGCATAAATCAACCTTTAAGCAATAAGCTTGCATATCGCTGTTAATCACCATTATCGTCATTGTAAGCATAAAAAGTTTCGCCGCATATTCTGCAAATCCATAGTTCTTCTGCGTTTTTATTGTACAAAGGCTCGTCTTGCTTGGAAATGATTTCAAATCCACTCATGCATACCACGCCGGGGCTACCGCATCTTGGACAAACTTTAATTGCCATTGCATATCCTCCAATAACAACATCAATTAGCTAAGAATTTTGCTTATATATGCATTTTATCATACTTTTTGTAGTTTTGCAACACTTTTGTCAATTTATAACAATTTATGCTTAAATTTTTAAATACATATCTTATCAAATAATCATTCAATAAATAATTCAGCTTTTAACATCCACGGAATTTTACGCTACAAACAAACGAACACAGAGAAAAGGGAAGAGTTAAAAAGAAAAATCGACAAGCTTCCGCAGAAACTTGTCGATCCTTGTCTATGGGCTACAAAAAAGATATTTTGGGCTGTTTTTGCATATGAATTCGAACTCTCGAAGTTTTTAGTGAAGTATCGGCTAACGCCGAAGTGAAGTTATGCCTTACGGCATAATGAAGTATTATGCGTGCGCATAAAATGAAGTTAAGTGCGCCGCTCACTTCCGCAGAAACTTCACTGTCCGCAGGACAACTTCACTTGCGGAGCAAACTTCACGCGCCGAAAGGCGCACTTAGTTGAAAACGACAGATTCCTGTCGGAATCTGTCGTTTTCTGGCACGCCTGGAGGGATTCGAACCCCCGACCTACTGGTTCGTAGCCAGGCACTCTATCCAGCTGAGCTACAGGCGCATATAGTGCTTCAAAGCACTCAATTAATATATCACAAAAGAAATGGTTTGTCAAGTTTTTTATAAAAAAAGTTTTCAAGTTTTTATATTATTTTACAACGCTCTTTACTATTTAACAGAACGGTGTTATAATTCGTATATAAGAAAACGATAAGGGTGAATGTTAGACTATGAAATCATTGGTTTTGGCTGAGAAACCGTCAGTTGGTAAAGAGCTGGCGCGAGTTTTAGGCTGCAAAAAACGCAGCGAAGGCTATATAGAGGGCGATAAGTATGTTGTAACTTGGTCTTTGGGGCATTTAATTACGCTTTCTGCACCTGAGGAATATGACGAAAAATACAAACGGTGGAGCATGGAGCATTTGCCCATGCTTCCGCAAAAAATGAAGCTTTCCATAATCAAAAACACCTCCAAGCAATACAGAACAGTTAGTGCTTTGACTAAAAGAAAAGACATTAACGAACTTATTATTGCTACAGACAGCGGTCGCGAAGGCGAACTTGTAGCGAGGTGGATTTTGAAAAAATGTGGTTGGAAGGGGAACACTAAACGACTTTGGATATCTTCTCAAACAGATAAAGCAATTAAGGAAGGCTTTGCTTCTCTTAAAGATGCTAAGCTATATGACGATCTATATAAAAGCGCTGAATCGCGCGCACACGCCGATTGGATAGTAGGATTAAATATTTCAAGGGCGTTGACCTGCAAATACAATACTTCCTTATCTGCCGGACGTGTTCAAACACCGACTTTAGCTTTAATCGTTGATAGAGAGAAAGCGATAAAAGCTTTTACTCCAAAGGAATACTATACAGTAAATATTAAAACCGATGCATTCACAGCGCTATATAAGGCAAAAAACGGCATAGCGAGAATCTTTGATAAAGATTTAGCCGACAAGATCAAAGCAACTGTTGAAGGAAAGCGTGGAAAGATTACAGCAATAACCAGTGAGAAGAAGGAAACAGCTCCTCCGGCTGCGTATGATTTAACAGAGCTGCAACGAGACGCAAACAAAAAATACGGTTATTCCGCAAAAGAAACCCTGAATGCTATGCAATCTTTGTATGAGTACCATAAAGTCCTGACGTATCCTCGTACTGATTCGAGATATATCACGGAAGACGTGGCAGAGACTTTGAGCGAGAGGCTTAGGGCTTTATTGTTGACCCCGTATGGCGAGCAAGCACGTAATATATTAAAAAATAAAATTATAACAAAGTATATTGTTAATTCTTCAAAAGTTACCGACCACCATGCAATTATCCCCACAGAGCAAAAGCCTGTGCTTGCAGATATGTCATCCCAAGAACGGGCAATATACGATCTGGTTGTTAAAAGATTCTTTGCCGTTCTTATGGCGCCTTTTAAATACGAAGAAACTAAGATAGTTTTTGAATGCGAGGGATATTCGTTTCACGCAAAAGGAAAAGTTGTTTTAGATACAGGCTGGAAAGCGGTTTACGGTGCCAATGTTTCCGATGACGAAGATACAGACGATGACGAAAAGAGCCAAACGTTGCCGCCCTTAACAAAGGATAAAACTCTGGATATAAAACTTGCAAAAATTAATACGGCAAAAACAAAGCCACCTGCACGTTATACAGAAGCAACGCTTCTTTCAGCTATGGAACATCCTTCCGTTGATGATAAAGCGCTTAACAAAGTATTGACGGAAACCAGTGGGCTTGGAACGCCTGCAACAAGAGCAGATATTATCGAAAAGCTTTTTGCCTCGTTCTGTATTGAGCGTATGGGCAAAGAAATTCATCCAACGCAAAAGGGATTGCAGTTGGTAGAGTTAGTGCCCGAAGATTTGAAATCTGCCGTTATGACCGCAAAATGGGAAGAAAGGCTATCTTCGATTTCCAAAGGCAAAGCCGACAGCAAAGTATTTATTAAAGAAATGGAAAAATACACCGAGTCTTTGATTAACAGCGTTAAAAGCTCTACACACAAATATAAGCACGAAAATGCAACGAAAGAGAAATGTCCAGATTGCGGGGAAGTACTTCTTGACGTTAACGGCAAAAAAGGAAGAATGTACGTATGCTCTAATCCTGAATGCCACTACAGAAAAAGCTTATCCGTTTCTACAAACGCACGTTGTCCTGAGTGCCACAAAACAATGGAAATACGCGGTGATGGAGACAAACGTAGTTTTTATTGTAGGTGCGGATACAGAGAGAAGGTAAAAGACTTTGAGGCACGAAAGCAAAAAGACGGTGCCAGCAATTATGAAGTAAGAAGCTTTATGGCAAAGCAAGAAAAAGAAACCCAAGGGTTCAACAACAGCCTGGCGGCTCAGCTGGAAAAGTGGAAAAACTCTAACTAATTATATTATATTTTTATTTAATAGCAAAAAGCCCCCAGCGGGGCTTTTTGTTGTTTTTAAATTTAATATTTACTTTGTTTTGCTTTCGTTTCTCATGACTTTTAATTGATGTATTATCAATAAAGATAACAGCAAAAATACTATACCGCCAATTATTCCCCATAGCCATTTATAATTTGGCTGAGGATCGGGAAGGTCGATATCCGCAGGAGAGCCGGTACTTATATTTAAAGTATAGTAAGTGTTATTACCATCTTCTGCAGTACAGCAAATACTAATGGTTTGTTTGTCAATGTCATAGTACCCTACATTAACCGTGGCTTTTTCGGATATTGCATTTGCGTTTACTGTTAACGCCTCGGGATTCTTGCAAACTATAAAGTATTCATATACAGTAGCGTCAAATCTCGGTGACAGTGTTCCTCCTTCAACCTCTATGGATTGCAAATAAGAATTTGTATCTTTTAAGGTTGTGTTGATGTTATCTGTAGTGCTGTTATTTTCAGCCTTACACACAAAGCTGTACTTTACAGTTTCGTTATCATTATCAAGCATTGCAGAGAATATTGCGTTGCCTTCTATAAACGTTGTAGAACCTGTAACTATAAAGTCGCTTTCCGGGTAAGTGCCTACGTATATTTGCGAAGAGGCTAAAGGGAAATTCAGGTTATAATACTCAATGTCTGCCGAGAACTGAAAATCCGGGGAATTAAAAATCAAAATGTCGGCAATTGCGTTAGCAGAATAATTAGGGGTTGCGGTTGCTGTGGCAGAAACAGCAGCGCTGCCGTCGTATAGTTCAATATTTTCACAAAGAATTGATGCAGACTCGCTCTCTGTGAAATAGTCAGAAACTTCTACCGTAACAGTCATTATTACCTGTGTTTCCAAAAAAGAATCGCACTCTGCAAAGAAGTGAACTCCGTCAACATCAACAGAATAAAACCCTTCGGATTTGCCGCTGCACACATTGACGTCTAAAATTGTATAAACTGACGTGTTGATTTTTAGTATGCCGGAAATTCCGCTTACGTTTTGTGCATCGGTAAGCGTCAGACCAAAAGTCATGGTTGTGCCGGAGGTGATATATTTGGGTGTAATCAAATGCGCGACAGCTCTTGAAGTGCGTCTTATTGCAGCATCATTGTCTTGGATACGAATATGACCAAGCAAATGCTCTTTAATAGTCAGCAAATCGAATCTATCGATTGTTCCGTTTCCGTCCGTATCGGCTGAAACTGCTACAGCATCTGAGGCTTCATCCGGGGAAGCTATAATGTTTTTCAATGTGTAATAGTCGTTAGCCGTTATGTATCCATCACCATCAACGTCGCATGACACGGACAACTGCCTTTCATCGATTATTGTACCGTTAATATTATATAACAACACTTTCATGCCTGTTGTTATAACGCCTTCAGTTATTTCAACTCCGTCCACAGTGGTAACAATTACTTTACCGTATGTAGCGGAAACGGCAGATCTCAAAGCTTCTATGCTTGTGCCTGGAGAGATATTGCAAACGATGTTCTCGCCTTTTTCGTGGAAATAGCTACTGTCAAATACAATAGTGCTTTCGATAACCTTGATTGTATACGATGATGAATGCAGACCATCCGCCGTTGTAGCGGTAATAGTACATTCGCCGGGAGTGACACCTATAATTGTACCATCTGAATATACCATAACGTTATCATTACTGGCTTCGTATACGGTATCTACGTTAACGTTGGTTATCGGTTTTGCAGAAACGGTGGCTTTTAGAGTTTCGTTAACAGAAAGGTTTGATTTTGGAAAACTTAAATTAATGCTGTTTATTACGGCATCTATATAAAAACTATAACTTTTAGATATACCAAACGGTAAAACAACTGTAAAAGTATGGCGTCCACCGTTTTCTATGGCAACGCCTGATTCGTGGAAAACTTTGTCCAAATAGCCTGCGCCGTATTCATACTGCGGTATGACAGGACCCTTTAAAACCGCATCAGGCTGCAAGCCTTCAATATCGGGCAAAGTTGCTAAATCATTCCCATATGATTTAATTTTATTAATAATGTTTCTATTAAAGCTGAAATAGTTATAATTGCTGTCAAAAAGGGGCAATGAAGTATCGTGGGAGTGCTTACCCAAAAGAACGAAACCGTCGCATGAATACAGCTCATTTCCTGTTAATGCGTACTTATCGTCGGCATATTTTACATCATTTACAAAAGTAGTTACGCCAACGAGGGTTTCGGTCAACAACACTTTCGTGCCAACAAATAAATAATTTTTGGTGGCAATTAAGTTGTTGCATTCAGCATTAACCGTTGCAGATGCCGTTATTGTGAAATTTTCGCAGGATATCTTATAAACAAACGAAACTGAAGAGGAGGTGAGATAAGCGTAAATGTATTCGTCAATAACGTCGAAGGCCTTTATGTTTTGCGCTTTAATAATTACATTAGAATGTGACAAATCATCAACGTTATGGGCATAGAGGTCTCCGCTATCCGTCAAACAGTATAGAACGCCGTTGTAAAACTTAATGGCTGTATACGGTCTTGAGCAGTCATAATATTTCATTGTGTTTTTCACAACGTCATACTTGCATATCGAAGAATCTTCCTTGAAGGTTATATATACAGTATTTTCACCTTGAGAAATGGATGAAGGTAAAAATTTCAAAGGCTTTACATCTTTCAATGCAAAAGAAGCTGTTTCAAAAGTATACAAAAATCTTTCAGAGTGAGAAATTGCAAAAATGCTGCTTCCATTCATAGACAAAACAGCGGCGTCAATAGACATATTTTCCGGAAGAACAACTGTTTGCTGGAATTCGGTAGTTTGTTCCGGCGAGGGAATAAAAAAGCTATTACACAAAGCGGCATTTAATTTTGTTAACGCTGTATCGCCATCAAATATCTCGCTATTTGTGCTACGTTGAATTTTAAGGGTAGAAAGATAAGTATACGTAACGTTTGCAGCCGAAAGGATACAATCTGTTATCGGGGTGTCAAACGCACCTATTCTTTCACCTGTTTCGATATCGTATACAGAGCAATTTGTGATTAGTATACTATTAAAAACAGAGATGGGAACTTCATTGTTTTTAATTGTAAAAGCAGGGGAGAGGTCATCAATATTATAAACGGCGTAATTAGTACAAATATAATCATCGTTGAACAAAACTGCTGAAATATTGCTGAAAGTATTTGTTTTTGCTAACCTATTACCTTGAAGGTCATAATTACATATAGTGCCGTTTGATGTAGTCAATAACAGGGTTTTACCGTTGCTTTTGATGTTTGCGTATTCGTCGCTTAAATTTGTCACCAAAACGTCACTTTTACTGTCAAGATTTAAGCATTTTAGTTCTATTATACCTTCGGAATTCCTTGCTATATAATATATGCTGTTACCAACTTGCGTTGCGGAAATAGCGTTAAAAGAAAATGCATAAAATTTTAACGATCCGGCTTCACCTTTTGACAGATCTTCTCTATTTATCAAAGAAACTCCGCTTTGATGAAGCATCACAAAATATTCGTTGTTAAAACCATGGCCGATTATTCCATCTTCGGTTCTTATAAAACTTAACGTTTTGGAAAGGTTGTTTACGTCATATATTCTTATTCCGGATAGAATTTCATTATATAGATAAAATGCACCGTATTCTTCGTCCAGTGCCATTTTTGCCGATGCAACTGAAGAATCATAATAATTAATGTTGGGAATATTTACGGTAAAATGAATTGTCTTTTCTTTGTGGTTACTGCTTACTTTCAAAACGTAATTGCCGTTTTTGGATATCACTTGACCGGAGTACACTGGTGTGCTGTTAAGAGTGACGTTGCCTGTACCTGCAACGGTAATATATACCGGTTCTGTGTAATAACCGCCGTTTTCAACCCCGAAAATTTCCGGAGGATTAAAGTTGCATTCAAAGTTGAATTCCTCAGTATTTCCATAGGGACCGGTTAATACAAAGCAGTGTTTGCCGTTGGTGGTTATGGGGGTGTTAGACAAATAAGGCAAACCGTCTAAAAGCCCGTCACCTCGTTCAAAAGAGATTCTTACTTGATCCTTTTCTTCTATAAAGTCATATTTTAACGGTATATTATCGGTTATAAAGCTAACACCAACGCTGCTTTCTCCATCAACTATCTCTATAAAGTGGTTGCCGCTTACCAGTACGGTATCACCGCTTACGAACGGTTCACCGTCAAGAGTCGCAACGCCTCGATTAAAGTTAATGGTTATATTATGATGATATACGCCGCCACTAATAACACCGGAATACAAAGGAAGGTTTATATTACGAAGCAGTGACTCCAAATTAACAGTACCGTATCCGTAATAATCGTTTCTCTCGTTAGTATTAAGGCTTGCAATCAAAGTTATAAACTGTTCACCGTTAAAGGTGATGCCTTCATCGATGGTAGACAAAGCAAGTCCAATGGCTGCACTGACATAAGCGGTAGAAAAAGAGGTGCCTTGCTCCAGCGCATAACCGCCTTCCATTGTAGCAACAGTCAATTCAATGCCCGGGGCCACTAAATCGACTGCGTCATTGTACTGCGAGAAAGAGCAAACCTCGCCTTTGTTGTTCACAGACCCAACGCTTATAACGTTTTCGTAAGAAGCAGGATATGCTTTCATGCCTGCATATTTAATATCAGTTGCCTCGTTACCTGCGGCAGAAACCAAAATACAGCCTTTGCTTGCGGCGTATTCTGTAGCCGCTTCTTCTGCTACGGAATAAACGTATCCGCCAAAGCTCATATTTATAATATCAGCACCGCTGTCTGCGGCAAAATAGACCGCCTGTATAAAGTCGGTCGAATAAATATATCCGCTGTTGTCACTAACACGCACGGGCAGAATTGACAAACCGGCTCCTATGCTTGCCATGCCGATACCATTATTGCTGGCAGAGGCAATAATTGAGGTCACTTTTGTGCCGTGCCCGTTGTAATCGGTATATACGCCTTCAGAATCCAAAACGGCATCATAACCTGCCAATATATTAACGCCGTTAAAATCTTCGTGCTGTCTATAAACGCCGCTATCAAGTACGGCAACGGTAACGTTTGAATCTGCTTTTGATATTTCAATGGCGTTATAATAATTAAGACTTTCAAGCTCCCATTGTGTTTCGGCAATAGGGTCGTTAACTGCAGCGAGGAGGGACATAGCAGAATCCGCTTCTACAGAAAGCAGTATACCGACATTGTCATTTTTAAAAGACGCAACATCGTCAAGACAAATTGAAAAAACCCTTTGTTCGCTGTTAGCAAGAAGAGCGTAGTCATATTTTTTTATACTGTTGTAAATATCGTTTAATTTAGCAGTGCTTTTGAATTGTACAATATATTTGTTGCATTCGGTATCCACGCAGGCGGCGCTTTCCGAATGATTGTTAATGCCGTTCAATCCCAAAGATATTTGTTTTTCTCTTAATTCATCTAAATATTCAAAAGGGTTGGCGAAAACGTTAAAATTATCAACAATTACAGATACCGGCCCCAAGAATAAAGCAAGTAAAATTGTAACTACAATAGCTCTTTTCACAGTTTACGCCTCCTTTTTCGAAAATTATATGCTTACGTTTTTAATGATTGCGCCTTCAGCGGCACCTTTTTTAGAGTCAACTAAAACTAATGATGGCGAATCGTTGCCATTACTGTATATAAACTCAATTCGTTTTGGTTCTAAATTGTTATTTTTCAGAGCTGTAATAAGAGTACAAATGCGTTCAGGGCGATACACTACATAAAAGTGACCGCCGTACTTAAGAAAAAACGAAGCTGCTTTGCAAAGACTGTTTACAGGCAAATATTCTTCGTGTCTGGCGATAGATTTTGCGTCGGTATCATTGTGCTTTCCGCCGTTAGCTTTCATAAAAGGTGGATTTGAGAACACAAAATCAGCCCCTTCGGAAGGGAACAGGTCTTTGTAAAAGCATGCATTTCCGTTTACACAAGTAAATCTTTCGCCTAAATTGTTGTTAACGGCATTTTCATTAGCAAGTGTGGAATATTTTTCTTGTATTTCTATACCGGTTATGTGTTTAGCTTTGTTTTCTGATAAAACCAGCAAAGATATAGCGCCGCTGCCTGCGCCTATGTCAACGCCAATCTTTGCGCTACCGCCCTTAATAAAGCGAGAGAGAAGCAGGGCATCGGTACCAAAAAGCAATCCGTTGGTATATTCTTTTAGAAATATCCCATTGTTAATTTCTGTTATTTTAGTAAGCTCCATAAATACACCTAAAAAAGTAAAGCGCCCACAACCTATGTAAAAAACATGGTCAGTGGGCGGGATACCTAAAATGCGAAATTATTCCGCAATTGCGTCTACAGGGCAAGCGCCTGCGCAAGCGCCACAACTGATGCAAGTATCAGCGTCAATTGCATACTTACCGTCAGCACCAACAGCTATTGCACCAACAGGGCATTCACCTTCGCAGGTACCGCAACCAAGACAAGTATCAGCAGAAATAACATATGCCATAATAATAGCACCTCCTTGAGTTTTTACATCCTTAATATATCATAATCAATTGTCATTTTCAAGGGTATTTTTAAATTATTTGTGATAATTTTTACCGTTAATAATTGTAAATGCTCGGTATATCTGCTCGGTAAGCATAACTCTTGCCAGCATATGAGGAAAAGTCATTTGGGACATCGAAAGTTTAAGTGCTGAATCTCTTTTTAACTTGGCAGATATACCGTGACTGCTTCCGATAACAAAAGCTATCGAGGATATACCGTTTCCTGCGTTTCTGCTTATGTAATCCGCAAGCCCTTCTGATGAAATCTGCTTTCCTTCAATGCACAACGTAACTATTAAAGAATTCTTTGGTATCACAGCGCGAATCCTGTCTTCTTCAGCAGCAAGCGCTTTTTCTATCAAGGCACCGACCGCCTCGTTTTCAAGCTTTTCTTCCTTCACGCAAACGCTGTTGAACTCTGCAAAAGCTTTCATCCTTTTTTCATATTCCAATGATGCTTCGGTGTAGAATTTTTCGCTTGTGTTGCCTACGTAAATCAACGTTATTCGCATTGCTTAAGACCAATTTCCAAATCTGCAATTATATCTTCGATATTTTCGATACCTACAGAAAGTCTTATCATGCCGGGGTTAATACCTGCGGCGATCAACTGCTCATCGGTAAGCTGGCGGTGAGTTTCGCTTGCCGGATGTAAAACACAAGTGTGTACGGTAGCTACGTGCACAACGTTTTTAGCAAGCTGTAATGCATCCATGAATTTTACGGCATTTTCTTTGCCGCCCTTTATGGTAAAGGAAACGACACCGCTTGTGCCGTTGGGCATATATTTTACAGCAAGATCGTGATATTTATCATCGCTAAGTCCGGGATAAGAAACACTCTCAACCATAGGATGGTCTTTTAAAAAGTTTGCGGCTTTAAGTGCGTTGGAGCTGTGTTTTTCCATTCGTACCGCTAAGGTTTGCAAACCAAGATCTAATAGGAAAGCTGCGCTTGCAGGGGGATATGTACCAAAATCTCTGATTAACTGTGTTCTTAATTTTGTTGCATAGGCGGCTTTGCCAAAGCTTTCGGTATAAATAACGCCGTGATAAGATTCGTCGGGCTCGGAAAGGCAGGTGTAACCGTTCTTTTTCCAATCAAAGGTGCCGCCGTCAACAACCGCACCGCCTACCTGTACTGCATGACCATCCATGTACTTTGTTGTTGAGTGTATTACAATATCAGCACCGTGTTCAAGAGGTCTGCAAAGAATGGGGGTGGGGAAGGTATTGTCGACGATCAACGGAATTCCGTTGCGATGTGCAAGATCGGCTATTCTTCTAATGTCAAGAACGGCCAGTGCGGGATTTGCAAGAGATTCTGCAAAGACCGCGCGGGTATTGGGCTTAATCAATGCTTGTATTTCTTCATCGGACTGATCGTCGTCAAAATAAATACATTCAATTCCCATCCTTTTCATGGTAACGGAAAACAAGTTGATTGTACCGCCGTATATACGAGAAGAACATAAAAAGCTGTCGCCTGCACCTAAAATATTAAAAAGTGATAAGAAAGACGCAGTTTGGCCCGATGACATGCAAACGGCTGCAACGCCTCCTTCGAGAGCTGCGATTTTTTCTTCGACGTAAGCAACGGTAGGATTAGATATTCTACTGTACATATGACCATCCGCTTGCAAATCGAATAATTTGCCAATGTGCTCGGTAGAATCATACGCATACGTAGTGCTTTGGTATATCGGAAGTGCTAAAGGAGCGCCGTTTTGGGGCTTATACCCTTCGTGTATGCACTTGGTTTCTGTTTTCATAGATTTATTTCCTTCTTTCATAAAATATTATTTTGTATCACCTTTAATTTTTGCGATAAACGTATCTTTAACGTCATCCCAATCTGAAATCTTCTCGCAATCGCATTCAAAATGCTCATTTGCATATTCAAACAAATACTCTGATACTTCAAGGTCGTTGAAATCGGAGAAAGTTTTTTCTTCAAAATAGTTAAATATAGCAGCTTGCTTGGCTTTATCGCTTTTAATTGAGTTGTCTTCAAGCATCCTCTTAAACAGATCCTGGAAAATCATGTAAGCATTTGGGTTCCATTCGGAGTCGAGAAGAATCTCGGAATTTTTTATGCCGTTAGTAATACCGTTAAGCGCATAGCTGTTCGGCTCGATAGTAATAAACTCCGGATTGTCCGAATCGATGCTTTCTCCCGATGCTGTCGATTCTTCCATTGATTCAACGGATTCCTCACCGCTGAGGACGCTGTCATAACTCTCTTCGTTTTGCTCGGGCTCTTTATAGTACGGGTTGGGATATTGGAATGATTCGTTTAGTCTATATCGATATCCAAGATAAACACTTAATTCTGAAATTGTATGTCCTTTTCCTTCAACGTCTATAGAGTACAAAGTAGCATGATCGTTAATTTTAAATCCCACAAGATACTGAAGTTTATTTATTATATAATCTGCACCGTTTAACCGATAAAGCTCTGCAAGGCTTGCACCGTTAATTTCGGTCGTTGAGTTGCCTGTAATGGTTGACGATACGCTTGTTTTATATCCGTCATTGGTGTGTATAACAAAAATACTCACAAGTTCTTTATTTTTATCCAAGCACAAAAAAGCGACGGATTTAGAGTTGCCGATGAGCTCATCTTCTGCAGAAAGGTCAGAGCTTAAAAATTCTTCCGCAGACTCGTCAGTACTGCTTGTAGCGGTGCTATCGTCCTGAAAAGGAGTATCGTTTCCCTCGATAAGTCCGGGAATAAGCTTAGTTGCAATAAAATGTCCGCAAATGCCAAAGATGAGCAAAAACAGTAAAAACATTACTATAAAATTTCTGATTGCACTGGACACAATGTTCACCTCTAAAGCGCATAGTAAGAATTATAAATAATTTCATGCTATTATACAATACAACGCTGTAAATGTCAATAAATTATACCCTTTTTTACATAAAATAAAGAGCTTATCTTGTCGATAAGCTCACAAGCTGATGACAAACCCTGTCATCAGCTTGGCAGAGTGCTGAGAAAGAGTGCAGACGAAACGAACCGAGGCGATAACTGTACAAAAGTACTGTGAGCCGAGGTTCGTTTTGAACGAAAAATACGATAAATTGCAGAAAAGTCGGGAAGATTTCCCGACTTTTCAACTTTTTTTGTAATTGATTTTTTATATTTTTCGTGTTCTGTACCTTTGTCTGCGGTCTGAGAGCTTATCTTGTCGATAAGCTCAATATATTTAAGGATATTAT
>JAZUNS010000090.1:0-6189 GCA_045604285.1 Eubacteriales bacterium | reverse complement strand
ATTGCAGAAAAGTCGGGAAGCTTTCCCGACTTTTCAACTTTTTTTGTAATTGATTTTTTATATTTTTCGTGTTCTGTACCTTTGTCAGCGGTCTGAAACCGCCCGTAAAGGGCGGTTTTCAACTATCTTATTCTTCGGTTTCGTCTTCGTCTCCGTCGTCCATATCGTCGTCCACATCGTCCTCGATTGCCTCAGCGGAAACGTCACGAACAGCCCACTTTTTAAAGGTTAAGCTGCTGTCCTCAGACTTTACAACCACGTTTTCGCCTTCTACCTTAACAACCGTGCCGACAATGCCGCCGATGGTCGTTACAGTATCGCCAACCTTAATGGCATCAAGCATATTCTGCTTTTCCTTCGCCTGCTTTTTTTGAGGGCGAATCATAAAAAAGTACATTGCAATTGCAAAAATCGCAATAACTATAAGGCCGCTGTTATTGGCAAGCCAGTTTCCGCCGCCTGAAGTGGCGTTAGTTGCCGCATTGGAGGTTTCGGCAACAACAGAGCTTTCTGCCGAAGCAACAAGGGAAAACACATTGGCAATTGCCGCTACCGCAGGCAAAGCCAAAAATTTAGAAAAACGCATACTAAAAATCCTTTCTTTTTTGGGGCTACAGCGTATAATCCCGACGCACCCTTTCTATCTGCTTAACAATGCCGCTTTTTTCGTCCACCGTGTAGAGAGCGCCGCACAGCGCCGTGGGGCCTTCCGCCTTTTCAAAACGGTGGTGAACCTTGCAGGTATAGTTTGGAATGACCGTTTCGGGCTTTACGCCCAAAATACCCGTGGTTACGCCGCACATACCTAAATCGGTAATGAAGGCGCTGCCCTTGGGAAGCAAGGTCTCGTCAGCGGTTTGCACGTGGGTATGGGTGCCGAACATAACGCTTATTCTGCCGTCAAAGTGATGGAAAAATGCAGCTTTTTCGCTGGTGGCTTCGGCGTGGAAATCCGCCACTGCCACGTCATACTGCCCCGAAAGCGAGGCAAGCAGATTATCTGCACAGTTAAAGGGCGAATCGGCGGCATCCATAAAGACCTGACCCACAAGGGACATGACCAGCACGCGCACGCCGTTTGCCATTTGAAACAGGGTGTAGCCCTTGCCGGGGGCGGAGGCGGGATAGTTGTGGGGGCGCAGGACAAAATCGTTCTCCTCATACATATCAAAGGAGTCATGTATCCGCAAACTGTGGTTACCGCCCGTAAGCACGTCGGCGCCGCTTTCTAAAACGGCGTTTGCGCTGCGAACGTCCAGCCCGTTGCTTATATAAGCGTTTTCTGCGTTAACAATAACCAAATCTGCGCCAAGCTCTCGCTTAAGGGGGCGCAACCCCTTTACCACGGCACTTAGCCCTGCGGGGCCGACCACGTCACCCAAAGCAAGAATTTTCATAAATTACCGCCTTTATTTAGCGTAATCGTGAACACGGGTTTCACGAACCATGTTAATCTTAATCTGACCGGGATATTCAAGCTCGCTTTCTATCTTCTGGGCGATATCACGAGCGATAAATACCATATCGTCATCGCTAACCTCATCGGGCTTAACCATAATGCGGATCTCTCTGCCCGCCTGGATAGCAAAGGATTTTTCTATACCGTTAAAGGAATTTGCAATTTCTTCAAGACGCTGCAAGCGTTTGATGTAGTTTTCAAGATTTTCACGGCGGGCGCCGGGGCGTGCCGCAGAGATGGCGTCAGCCGCTTGAACGATAACCGCAATAAAGGTCTTGGGGTCAATGTCGCCGTGGTGAGCCTCGATAGCGTGAACAACTTCCTTGCTTTCCTTATATTTCTTGGCAAGGTCAACACCGATCTGAACGTGAGAGCCGTCCACCTCGTGGTTCATAGCCTTACCGATATCGTGAAGCAAGCCTGCACGCTTAGCAAGGGTAACGTCAATGCCAAGCTCTGCCGCTATCATGCCGGAGATATGTGCAACCTCGATAGAATGCTTAAGAGCGTTCTGACCGTAGCTGGTTCTGTACTTAAGTCTGCCAAGGATCTTGACAAGCTCGGGGTTAATGCCGTGGATGCCCGTTTCGAAGGTTGCCTGTTCGCCTTCACGCTTAACAACGGCGTCAACCTCTTTACGGCTCTTTTCAACCATCTCTTCAATGCGAGAAGGATGGATACGGCCGTCGGAAACAAGCTTTTCAAGGGCAAGCCTTGCCACCTCACGGCGGATGGGATCAAAGGTGGAAACCGTGATTGCTTCGGGGGTATCGTCAATAATAAGGTCAACGCCCGTAAGGGTTTCAATAGCACGGATGTTTCTGCCTTCACGGCCTATGATTCTACCCTTCATTTCGTCATTGGGCAAGCCAACAACGGAAACGGTAGCTTCGGAAACGCTGTCAGAAGCACAGCGCTGGATAGCAAGGGTAACGATATCTCTTGCCATATCGTCTGCTTTTTCTTTATACTCCTGCTCTAAATCGGAAAGGCGCATAGCCATCTCGTGGCGTGCCTCGGTCTCTGCTCTGTCAAGCAGGGTCTGGCGTGCATCCTCCATAGTCATGCCGGAAATTTTCTGAAGCAGCTCTGCCTGTTCGTTCTTAATCTTTTCAATTTCAGAGGTCAGCTCGGTATTTTCCTTAATCTTGGCGTTAAGCTGTTCCTCCTTCTTATCCAAATTAAGGGCACGCTTGTCCAAATTTTCTTCTTTCTGGGCAAGTCTGTTCTCGGTACGGGTGATTTCTTTTCTGCGTTCCTTAGCTTCTCTTTCCG
The DNA here is from genome assembly GCA_045604285.1 of Eubacteriales bacterium. Lineage (GTDB taxonomy): Bacteria > Bacillota > Clostridia > Oscillospirales > CAG-382 > SIG636. The sequence goes on along the minus strand of JAZUNS010000090.1, from coordinate 3,455 downwards.
CTTCGTTCTTAATGCGGTGCGCTTCTTCTTTTGCTTCAAGGGCTGCTTCTTTTTTAACGGTTTCGGCGCCCTTTTTAGCATCTTCAACTATGCGGCCTGCTTCAATCTCAGCGGATTTGATAGTTTTTTCTGCAATAATTTTTCGTATGAAAAAGCCAACCAGCATACCGATGATAAGACCGGCAACTGCGGCTACTACTATCCAAATCATTGGCAAAATCCTCCTTAAATATATTTTATCGCCTTTTACAGCTATTCAATCTATTATACTACTTTTGCCCGCAAAAGTAAAGGCTTTTTTAAGTTTTTTTATTTAAGGTTTGACATTTTATTCCCATGGTTTTATAATAGGGGGAGAGGTGTATTTATGGCAATTTATTTTGACAACGCCGCCACCACAAAGCCATCGGCTGTGGCGATAGCCGCCTTTACCGAAGGGCTTGAGCTTTACGGCAACCCCTCCTCTCCCCACGCTTTGGGGGCTGAGGCAAAGCGTGCCCTTGACGGGGCGAGAAAAACCGTAGCAAGCTACGTGGGCTGCAAGGCGGAGGAGCTGTATTTTACCGCATCCGGCACCGAGGCAAACAACAGCGCCGTTTATGGGCTGTGGGGGCTTAGGAAGCGCTACGGCAGGCGGGTTATACTTACGGATTCCGAGCATCCATCGGTTAAAGAGCCCTGCCGCAGACTTGCGGAGGAAGGGGCAGAGCTTGTTTATCTGCCCACAGCGGGCGGCAAAATTGATATAGAATATTTAAAGGAAGCCTTAAAGGTGCCAACGGCGTTGGTGTGCATTATGCTGGCGAATAACGAAACCGGCGCAATCTATGACGTAAAAGCCGCAAGGGACGCAATAGTCGGCAGCGGCAGCCGTGCCCTTTTGCACTGCGATGCGGTACAGGGCTTTATGAAGGCAGATGGCTACAAGCAGCTTTTGCGCTGTGCCGATACTGCTGCTTTTTCTGCCCACAAGCTTCACGGCGTGCGTGGCACGGGTGCGCTTATGCTGCGCTCTAACCTGCATCCACCTGCCTTTGTGGTAGGCGGCGGCCAGGAAAAGGGCGTAAGAAGCGGTACCGAAAACCTTGCAGGCGCCATGGCGTTTGCCGCCGCTGCAGAGGAATACGGCAAGGATGCGCTGTGCCGTGTCCGCACCGTAAGAGCACGGCTGGAGGAAAAGCTTGCGGAGCTTGAAAACGTAGGCTTTAACGTGCCGGAAAAGCACCTTAGCGGCATACTTAACATCAGCCTGCGGGGCATAAAGAGCGAAACCGCCCTTAACAGCCTTTCGGCCCAGGGCATATATATCTCTGCATCCTCGGCATGCTCTTCAAAGCAGGCGGAAAACACTGTCCTTGCCGCCTACGGGCTGGACAAGGCGGACAGAGAGTGCGCCCTTAGGATAGGCATATCCCCATACAACACGGCAGAGGAGGCAGATGCCTTGGTTGCCGCACTTAAAGACGCCAGAGAGCGTTACGGAAGGATATAAAAATGAACAACGATATTTTGCTTTTAAAATACGGCGAGGTGGTAATGAAGGGGCTTAACCGCTCTTACTTTGATAGCCTGATAGTGCGCCGTGTAAAACAGCTTTTAAAAACCGTAGAGGGCGAGTTTACCTTGGAGTACGCCCAGTCCACCCTGTGCATAGTGGGCAGCGACGGTGCCGATATGGAGGACGCCGCCGAAAAGATGAAGCGTGTTTTCGGTATAGCCTCGGTTTGCCGTGCATGGCGTTGCGAAAAGACGGTGGAGGACATACGCCGCACCGTTACAGAGCATATTGACGAGCTTATCGGCGACGCAAAGACCTTTAAGTGCGAGGGCAAGCGCAGCGACAAAAGCTTTCCCCTATCCTCCCCTGCTTTGTCCGGCGAGATAGGCGGCACCGTGCTGGAGCTTAAGCCTTATTTGACCGTTGACGTTTACAAGCCCGACGTGGTAATAAAGCTTGAAGTGCGTGACAAGTATGCGGCAGTACACGGCGGCGGCGAGAAGGGTGCAGGCGGTATGCCCAACGGCTCGGCAGGCCATGGGTTGTTGCTTTTGTCCGGCGGTATCGACAGCCCCGTGGCAGGCTATCTTATGGCAAGGCGCGGGCTTACCCTGGATGCGGTGTATTTTGACAGCCCGCCCTATACCTCCCAAGCGGCAGAGGACAAGGTTGCCGCCTTGGCAGAAGCCTTGGTCAGCTACTGCGGCAAGCTGCACCTGCACACCATAAGCCTTACGGAGATACAAGAGGTGCTTATGCGTGACTGTGACGAGCGCTTGTTTACCGTGCTGTTGCGCAGATTTATGATGCGGTTGGCAGAAAAGCAGGCACAAAGCATAGGCGCCGCCGCCCTTATAACCGGCGAAAGCTTGGGCCAGGTGGCAAGCCAGACCCTCCACGCCTTGACGGTGACCAACGCCATACCCGATTTGCCCGTGTTTAGACCCTGCATAGCCATGGATAAGGACGAGATTGTTAAGATATCAAGAAAAATCGGCACCTTTGAGACCTCTATACTCCCCTATGAGGATTGCTGCACGGTTTTTGTACCCCGTCATCCCAACACCCGCCCCACCCTTGAGCAGATATTGGAGGAGGAGGCAAAGCTGGATATAGACGGCCTTGTAGAGCGTGCCTTTGAAAGCCGCAGGCACAGAAAGATAGTAGGTTAAAGCCATGAAGGAAGCAAAAGCATTAGTTGCCGCCCTTAGAGAAAAGGGCTTGAAGATAGCCACGGCAGAATCCTGCACGGGCGGGCTTATAAGCGGTGCAATAACCGAGGTAAGCGGCGCTTCCGAGGTTTTTGACGGAGGCGTTTGCAGCTACGCCAACCAAATAAAGGAATCTGTTTTGGGCGTACCTGCCCGCACCCTTGAAACCGTAGGTGCGGTTTCTGCCGCCACAGCCGCCGCCATGGCAAAAGGCGTGCGGAAGCTGATGGACGCCCATATAGGCGTATCCGTAACGGGGATAGCAGGCCCAAGCGGCGGAACTGCCGACAAGCCGGTGGGTACGGTTTATATAGCCGTTGCCACGGAGGAGGGCGTGTGGGTGCGCCACTACCGCTTCAGCGGGGACAGAGCAACCGTCCGCCAAAAGACGGTGTCCTCCGCCCTACGCTTGGCACTGTTGAGTATATAAGCAAAAAGCGTGTTGCTTTATGCAACACGCTCAAGCTGATGACAAACCCTGTCATCAGCTTGGCAGAGTGCTGAGAAAGAGTGCAGACGAAACGAACCGAGGGGAAAACTGTACAAAAGTACTGTGAGCCGAGGTTCGTTTTGAACGAAAAATACGATAAAACTGCAGAAAAGTCGGGAAGCTTTCCCGACTTTTCTACTTTTTTGTAATTGATTTTTTATATTTTTCGTGTTCTGTGCCTTTATCAGCGGTCTGAGCCCTTAATGCGTACGCATTAAGGGCTTTTGCTGTTTAATTAGGGGTTTAATTTTACGGG
>JAZUNS010000089.1:0-9098 GCA_045604285.1 Eubacteriales bacterium | reverse complement strand
ACTTCAGTATTGCAGCTCTTTTGATTATATGATATACTATCATAGTAGGCGGTGGTTTTATGTTTTTGACAAACAAGAGTTTTAGAAAAATATTGATTGTGGCAGTATGCTATCTTATTTTGGGAAGCGTTGCTATAGCTTTATGGGCTGTGTTTAGTAGCAGTGGAATTGAATGTCCATTGTTGTCAATTTTGGGTATAATCGTATATTTATTTTGTATACTTATTGTTTTTTGGGGAAGATATGCCGAAGGGAAAGGTAAACTAATTAATTTAGGTAATCGGTTGGTGCGCAACGAATTAAAACCGGCGGAATTCCTACCAGAATATAAAGCTTTAAAAGAATCATATGTAATCAATAGTTCGTATATTTCAAAATCATCTATTTGTGTATTTGGGAGCTTTTATGAATAAATTAGGCGTTAATTTTTCTAAACAGTTTGATATGGACTGTAATACAATTTTTGAGATGCTTTCAAAAATTGGCTTTGATGCTGTTTTTACAGGTTATTCCGGCGAAAAGAAAATTGAAGAGTTTGCAAACGCGGCAATAAAGAATAATTTGTTTTATGAATCTATTCATGCTCCGTTTGACGGCATAAACAGCATGTGGTTTGATGGCGACGAAGGAGATGTTATGCTCGGCAGACTTGTTGATTGTGTAACTACATGTGGAAAGTATGAAGTTCCCATCGCGGTTGTTCATTTAAGCTCCGGCGAAAATGCACCGTTAATTAACGAAATTGGATATAACAGATATAGTAGGTTGATAGAAGCGGCGGTAAAGCATAACGTAGTGTTGGCCTTTGAAAATCAGCGAAAGCTTGCAAATTTAGCTTTTATATTTGAGGCATTTGACAATATTGAAAATGTACGGTTTTGCTGGGATATGGGACATGAATTTTGTTTCGCAAACGGGAGAAGGTATATGCCCTTGTTCGGGAACAAATTAGTCTACACTCATATTCATGATAATTTTATGGAATATAACGGGGATTTACATATGATTCCTTTTGATGGCAAAATTGATTTCAAATCAAACATGAAACTCTTAAAGGAATATAATTATAGCGGTACGCTGACTTTAGAGCTAATTCCTCAAAAATCAGGTTTGTATGTAGGATACGATGTTGAGACATTTTACAGACGCGCTTATAATGCAGTAAAAAAGCTTAGAAAAATGCTTTAATCTTATATTTGGTAAAATGTAAATTTAATCTTGACATTATAGAATTGTTGGTGTATAAGTATTTTTTGTGTGAAGAAATTAATTTGAGGATATTTGTGTTATGAATAATTTTTATCTAAAGCCTAAATTCTTTAATACAATAAAGAACTATAATATGGGGCAGTTTGCAAAAGACTTAATCGCAGGCGTTATCGTTGCGATTATTGCTTTACCGCTTTCTATTGCGTTGGCATTGGCTTCCGGTGTTAATCCCGAGTGCGGTATATATACAGCAATTTTTGCCGGTTTTATAGTTTCTTTTTTAGGCGGAAGTCGTGTGCAGATTGCCGGACCTACCGCAGCGTTTGCTACGGTAGTTGCTGGGATAGTTGCTTCCAAGCCTACGAAAGAAGAGGGAATGGAAAGCTTAATTATTGCGACTATTATCGCAGGCATTATACTTGTTATAATGGGTATATGCAAATTTGGCTCTCTCATTAAGTTTATTCCTTATACTATTACAACGGGTTTTACTGCGGGAATAGCAGTTACAATTTTTTTAGGGCAAATCAAGGATCTTTTTGGGATTACGTACTCACCCGAAACAAAAGCGATTGAGACTATTGAAAAAGTTGAAGCTAACATCGAGTTTGCATCTACTTTTAGTTGGCAGGCTCTTGTTGTTGGTGCTGTCTGTTTGCTTATTCTTGTTTTATATCCCAAGCTTGAAAAGCGTGTTCCCCCTTCTTTGATAGCTGTTATCGTAGGCGCATTGATGGTTAAATTTTTGCCGGGTTTTGAATCTTCTGTAAGCACGATAGGGGATTTATATACGATACCTTCAGGGCTGCCGGAGTTTCAGTTGGCCGGATTGAATATTAGTTTTGAAAAAATATCAGACGTTTTGCCTGACGCATTTACCATTGCGATTCTCGCTGCTATAGAGTCTCTGTTATCATGCGTAGTGGCAGATAGCATGGTGAATTCAAGGCACAATTCAAATTCAGAGCTGGTTGCCCAAGGCCTTGGTAATATATGCTCTGTTATGTTTGGCGGCATACCTGCAACCGGTGCTATTGCAAGAACGGCTGCAAACGTAAAAAACGGCGGACGCACTCCCGTTGCAGGCATGATACACGCAGTAGTTTTGCTTTTAGTCCTTGTATTTTTGATGCCATATGCCGAGCTTATTCCTATGCCTGCAATAGCAGCTATTTTGATCATTGTTGCTTATAACATGAGTGAATGGCGCAAGTTTATCCACATTGTGAAAACATCTCCCAAAAGCGACATAATTGTAATGGTTGCCACATTTTTGTTGACTGTTATATTCGACCTGGTTATAGCAATAGAAGTTGGTATGCTTCTCGCTGCGTTGTTGTTTATGAAACGTATGAGCGAGGAAAGCTCTGTAATTGACTGGAAATATATAGAAAATTCCGCCGACAGCGATAGTGTTGAGCTTCGTGAGGTCCCTAAATATGTCCGAGTCTATGAAATATCCGGCCCGATGTTCTTTGGTGTTGCAGACAAGATATTAGATATCACCTTAAAAGACTACACAAAATGCTTGATAATTAGAATGAGAGCCGTAAACGCAATAGATGCCTCTGCCATAAATTCTTTAGAGTTGCTTTATAAAAAATGCAACGATAAAGGCGTTAAGCTTATACTTTCACACGTCAATGAGCAACCTATGCGTGCAATGAAAAAATCAGGCCTGTATAGCAAAATCGGTAAAGAGATGTTCTGTAAGCACATCGACGAAGCTATTGAACGTGCTTCCAAGATTTGTGAATAACATTTATATTCCTTGGATATGTTATAGTAAAATATATATTTAAGGAGTAATGTTGTGAAAAAACTGTTGATCTGTTTTCTGTTGTTTGCTTTAGCTTTTAGCTTTGCCGCTTGTGATGAAGCGATGGACGATGTTAGTGACGGGCTTTCCAAAGCAGAAAGTAAAGTTGAATCCTTTGTTTCTGACATGGAAAGTCGTGTTGAGTCCGGCGCTTCTATGGTTGAAAGTAAGACTGAAAGCTTTTTTGAATCAATGGATAATTAAAAAACAAGCTCGGTGAGATTTATCATCGAGCTTATTTTTTTGAGCTGTAAATTAAAATGAATAATTTATATGACAATAATATTATTATAAAAATAAAAATACAAAAATACTGTCAAACTATTGACAAAATTGCAAAAAACAAGTATATTCATTTTATTAGACTATACTTTTATTTATAAGGAGAAAAAGGAATTGAACAATGTTCTTTTGCGTCTGAGAAACATATCTGTTAAGTTTGATGACGATGTAATTCTTGACGATGTGTCGCATGAAATTTGTGATAAAGAGTTTGTCACGCTTTTGGGTCCGTCCGGATGCGGAAAAACTACCACCCTTAGGATTATAGGTGGTTTTGTATCCCCTGACAAAGGGGAGGTTTGGTTTGAAAACGATTTGATGAATGAGGTTCCCGCACACAAGCGTCCTGTGAACACCATTTTTCAAAAGTATGCGCTTTTTCCCAACCTTAACGTTTATGAAAACGTTGCCTTTGGATTACGCGTGAAGAAGGTGCCTGAGTCTGAGATAAAAAAGACTGTACACGACATGCTATCCATGGTAAATCTTTTGGGCTTTGAAAAGAGGGACATATCCACTCTTTCCGGCGGGCAACAGCAGCGTGTAGCTATTGCACGTGCACTTGCTGTTAAGCCCAGACTTCTTCTGTTGGATGAACCTTTGGGTGCTTTGGATCTTAAGCTTAGAAAAGATATGCAAGTTGAGCTTAAGAGCATACAGAAACGCTTAGGTATTACTTTTGTTTACGTTACTCACGATCAAGAAGAGGCGCTGTCTATGTCTGATAGAGTTGTTGTAATGAATGATGGTGTTATACAGCAGATCGGAACCCCCGAGGATATTTACAACGAGCCCCAAAATGCGTTTGTGGCAGACTTTATTGGGGAGAGCAATATTGTAGACGGAGTTATGCTTGAGGATTACAACGTTCAATTTTCGGGCTGTGTATTTAAGTGCCTTGATAAGGGTTATGAACCTCAAGAAGCCGTTGACGTTGTTGTAAGACCCGAAGACGTAGATATTGTACCTGTAGAAAATGGGATGCTTAAAGGTACGGTAACCTCTGTAACCTTTAAGGGTGTTCATTTTGAAATTATTGTTGATATCGGTGGCTTTAAGTGGATGATTCAAACTACCGATTATCATCCGATTGGTGCAAACATTGGTTTATATATCGAACCTGATGCTATTCACATTATGAAAAAATCCGTTTATTCCGGTGCTTATGGTGACTATAGCTCCTTTAGCGAAGACTTTGATAAGCTTTCCGATGCTGAAGAGGTAACAGAAAATGCGTAGGACCGGCAGCAGAGGTATTCTGCAAAAGCTGATTTCTGCACCCTATTTGGTTTGGTCTGTAATTTTCGTTGTTTTGCCTTTGATAATGGTTATATATTATACCTTTACGGATGCAGAAGGCGGTTTTACCATTGAAAACATAAAAACTCTTGGCAGTAGTGAGAATTTAAACGTTCTTGCTATTTCGTTAGCGATTGCTTTGATTGCAACGGTAATATGCTTGGTTGTCGGTTTTCCCTTGGCTTATCTCGTTTCTAAAATGAATAGCGGTGGTCAAACCGTAATGATGCTGTTGCTAATGCTACCTATGTGGATGAATTTTGTTATCCGAACAAATGCAATTTACGTTTTAACTGAGGTTATGGGCATAAGCGAGACCTTTACTGCAGCTATAATGGGTATGGTTTACAATTTCTTACCTTTTATGGTTTTGCCTATATATTCGGTTATTTCTAAGCTTGACAACAATTTGTTCGAAGCTGCTTATGATTTGGGATGTACTAAACTGCAGTCTATTTTAAAGGTTCTTGTGCCTCTCAGTATGCCCGGTGTAGTTTCAGGGATTACAATGGTGTTTGTCCCTTCAGTAAGCACTTTTTATATTTCAGAAAAGCTTGGCGGCGGTATGTTTATGACCGTTGGTGACAAAATTGATGACGCATTTATGCTTTATACAGATTATAACTTAGGCTCTGCGTTTTCATTTGTTTTGCTTATATTGATTATTATTTCCATGGCAATAATGAGCAAATTTACCTCCGGCGAAGATGAGGGAGGGGTATTGCTGTGAAAAAAAATAAAAATGGAATACTTAGCATAGTATATTTAATTATTGTGCTGCTGTTTTTGTACTCTCCTATAGCTTTGTTGATTTACCGTTCTTTTGACTTCGGCAGTAATGACGTTTTTGCGGCATATAAAGAGTTTTTCAAAAACAGCGAAGCCAAGATGGCTTTAAAAAATACCATGATAATTGCCGTTTTGTCTTCCTGCATTTCAACGGTTATCGGAACAGCCGCTGCGGTTGGTATTTCTAAATACAAGAACCGCAAATTTAAAGAGGCTGTTATGCTTGTTACAAATATTCCTATGACAAGCCCCGATATCGTTACAGCTATATCACTCGTTTTGTTGTTCGGCATTGTATTTGCAGTTATTGGCGTTAGTGATTACTTGGGCTTTGGCAGCTTGCTTATATCGCATATTACCTTTGAAATTCCTTACGTGATTTTGTCTGTCCTTCCCAAGATAAATCAAATGGACGTTAATCTTCCTCAAGCGGCCCAAGATTTAGGTTGCACTCCGTTAAAGGCTTTCTTCAAGGTAGAACTGCCTGCAATAAGTACGGGCGTCTGGACCGGATTCTTTATGGCTTTTACGCTGTCTATTGACGACTTCGTTATCAGTCGTATTACTGCAGGTTCATATACAACGTTACCGTTGCTTATTTACAGTGCTGCAAGAAAGAAAGTCCCTGACTATATTTATGCGTTGTCTGCTATAATTTTTGTAGTAGTGCTTTTATTGCTTATAGTTAAAAATTTGATAGGCAATAAAGATATCGCTGCAAAGCGCAACGTAAAGAAAGCTAAGTGAGGTGAATTGTAATGAAAAGATTTTCTGCACTTATACTTAGCGTATTAGTTTTTATGGGTGTTTTTTGCGTTCCTTGCTCAGCGGAAGAGGACGGTATCAGCCGCAAGTTTGAAGGAACTACGCTTACCGTTTTTAATTGGGGTGAATATATAGCTGACGGTTCTGACGGCAGCCTTGACGTTGTTGCCGAGTTTGAAAAAGAAACCGGAATCGACGTTGTGTATATGACTTATGCTAATAATGAGGAATTATATGCGGCTCTTTCTAACGGCGGCACCGTTTACGATATTGTTGTTCCGTCTGATTATATGTTTGAAAGATTGTACTATGAAGGGTATTTAGATACTATTAATTTGGATAATATTCCTTATCACAAAAACATAGCTGATAAATATGTTGACATATATGAAGATGAGGCGATGAATGCGTGCTACGTGCCGTATACCATCGGGATGGTTGGCGTTATTTATAATACCGAGGTTGTTGACGAAACGCCTACAAATTGGGATATACTTTGGGACGAAAAATATGCCTATCAAATTTTGATGTTTGATAATCCCAGAGATGCGTTTGCAATAGCTCAATTTAAGCTTGGACTTGATATTAATTCTTCAAACCCTAAGGATTGGGACAAAGCTGCAGAAGCACTAAAAGAGCAAAAAAGTGTTATTAAACGTTATGTTAATGATGAAATATTTGATATAATGGAGAATGGCTATGCCGCCGTTGCACCTTATTATGCCGGCGACTATCTTACAATGAAAGCCGAAAATGACGCTTTGGAATTCTTTTACCCCAGGAATAACGACGGCGAGCTTATTACAAATCAGTTTATTGATGTGATGTGCATTACCAAAAACAGCAATAACAAAGAAGCTGCTGAAATGTTCATTAATTACATTTTGCGAGATGATATAGCTCTTGAGGTTGCAGAATACATTTGTTATGCAAGCCCCAATACTACGGTAATTAATAACCCGGATTATAGCTATAGTCTTGAAAATGATGAGTATGCCTATAATATACTTTATCCCGCGGAACTTAATCCTGAGTCTGACCTTATGTTTAACGAGAAACTCGTATTTTCGCATTTGGGAACAGAAACCTTAAGCAGGATGAATGAGCTTTGGGCTTCCGTTAAAGCTCAGGTTGATGCTACGGGGATTTATATTGGATGTGCTGTGATTTTATTGTTTTTGATAGTTTTGGTAATAATAAAGCTACGCACAAAACAAATTAGGCGCATTGATGATGAGTATTATAATCTGGGACGCGGAAAGTAGTTTTATATATGCTAAACGTTGAAGAAGCTACAGAAATAATAAGTAATAAAATGCAGCGTTTTTTAGATTGGTCGATATATTCGATTAGCGAGGACGATGCGAATTATTATTTTATTTACGGCGCAACGGATAAAGATACTCCGGATCCGGACATGCCTGTTTTTAGAGTATCTAAAAGCGACGGTGGCGTGTCCACGATGGAGATATGCAACCGCAATAATTTTGCGATCCTATATGCTGCACGCGTATTTTACAATAGAAGAAAGAATATTAATTACAGCGTAGAGGAAAGAGCGGCAATTAGGCGTAAGTATAACAATCCTGATGCATATGTGACTTGCCCCCGCTGCGGTCAAAAGCTTGTTTGGATCAAACAAAACACGTCGCTCTATGTTCAATGTTCTACAAAGTATTGCATTTATTGCTCAATACGTAAATGGTAAAATTAACTGCTGTATCAACTCATGTTTGATACAGCAGTTGGTTTAATGATTGATAACGGAGGTACCTAAGTGAATTCGTTCAATAAGTTAATAATTAAAGCGGTTGTTATGCTTGTATTGGTGTTTGCGTGTGCTGTTTCTCTTGCTTTATTATTAAGAGATAACGGTGCGGCAGATAATAATGACGTTTCTTTGTCTTCAGTAGACGCTGCGCTTAATAATAGCGCTACTGTCAGCAGCGAAGAATTTACAGAGAATAGTGATGAATCTTTTTATGTATCTGATAGCAGAGAAGAACCGGAGAGCAGTGAAACATCTTATGTTGAACCTGAAAAATTTCAGCTTGAGATACCTGACAATGTCGTTCTATATTCGCCGAATGTGTTGGTATATAATTTGACAGAGCAAAACACTATTTACAGCAAAATAGAATACGAGACCTGCGCTCCCGCCAGCTTGACAAAGATGCTTACCGCCTTGGTCGCTTTGGATTACTTGGATATCGAAGGTACGGTTTTGGTTGGCGATGAGGTGGATATGATTGGTGCTAATTCTTCAACTGCTTATTTGCAAAAAGGGCAGAGGTATAAAATGGCAACGATGCTTGATGCGTTAATGTTGCCTTCGGGGAATGACGCCGCCTATTCGCTTGCAGTTAATGCAGCAAGAGCACATGCCAACGATTATACATTGAGTAATGAAGATGCTGTAAAAGACTTTGTAAGGTTGATGAATGAAAAAGCCAAAGATATTGGGTGTATATCTTCTACGTTTATGACACCCGACGGCTATGACGCCGAGGGACAATATACAACAACAGATGATATGTTAAAAATAAGCATTGCCGCTTATTCAAATCCATACATAAAAGAAAGTGTGGCTAAACCGCAAAATTCGCAACACGAATGGTATAATTCCAATATGCTTATTCGAGAGGATAGTGATTTTTACAGCCCCTATGCTACAGGGCTAAAAACAGGCAGCACCGATGCGGCGGGTAAATGTCTTGCCGTTTCCGCAACGATAGGCAACAATACTTACATTATGCTTTTTATGAAAGCAACCGGTTCGTACGATAGATATAAAGATGCTAACACGATAATCGATCTGATATTACAGCAAGTCCAAAACTAATTTTTTAATAAAAAGTGAGGTATTATGAACCTCCCTTTTTAAAATTTTGCTTTATGTATTTAATCGCAATTAATATAACAGAAGACATTACAA